>NZ_BSBO01000037.1:0-40147 GCF_027924685.1 Sellimonas catena | reverse complement strand
GGGTAGCAAAAGAGGCAAAGGCAAGATGGCTTGAACAAAGTGAAAGCCAGCGTCTTTAGGCGCTGGCCAGTAGTAGAGGCTTATAGCCTCAGTGCAAACCACCCGTTGGACGGGTGGTCATGGTTTTTGGAAAGAAGGGGTAACAATGAACAGACAAACGAAACCACTAAAACCTTACCATGGACTGATTGTCCTGATCCTGACTGCGGTCTGCATCTTTCTGATCGGTCCGGTGCTCAGTAATTATATGGGACTTTACGGGACTTTGATCAGTGAGCTTTTGATGCTTGCCGGTGCGGTAGGATGCACCTTTTTGTTCCGCGGTAATCCGAAATACGTATTCCCGATTCATAAACCGACTCCGCACGGCCTGTTTGGTACTTTTCTCTTCTGGATGGGAACAATCGGGATCGCTATGGTCTTTACCGTAGTGCTTGCATGTTTCTTCCCGGATGAAATCATGGGAACAAGTGCAGGACTTTCTTATACATTCTTAAGTGTTCCGGTGCTGGTTGCCGTACTGATTGTATCCATCACGCCGGCATTCTGCGAAGAGGCCGTGTTCCGGGGGATAGTCTTTAACAGCTTCTGGCCGATTGGAAACAAGTGGATAGTCATTGTGCTGACAGGATGCATTTTCGGAGCATTTCACGGTAGTATCTGGCGCTTCTTTCCGACAGCCATTCTGGGGATGGCAATGGCTTATCTTCTGGCGGAAACCGGAAACATGGTTTACAATATCATGTTCCATGCCATCAACAATCTGCTTCCGCTGGTCCTGATGTTCGGAATGCAGTGGCTGATGGATGGCCTTTATCAGGTGGCCGGAAGCGCGGCATATTCACAGACGGGGTCCTACAGCTTTTCCTATAACCTCGCGTCGGCAGGGATCTATGTTGCGATGACCGGGATTGCCCTTGTCCTGATTTACGCGGGCAATTTCCTGATTCACATGGGAAGAAAAGGATATGAAGGAAAGATGTTTGGCGGACACAGAAAGAAACATCTCTACATTCTGATCGGTGCAGCCGTCGGATTTTTCGTGCTCGGATGTTTCCTTGTGATTGCGTCAGCGGCGGCCGGCGCATTTGGACGTATGATTTACTACTAAAAAGAGGTGACAGCAATGGGACTGAAACAGGATTTTGTACTGAGAAGGCTGGAAGACCAGGGAAGGTTTCTGGCCAGACTGATTCTCGGAAAAGAGGAAGCGAAATATGAGCTTCCGGAATATGAAGCGATAGATAATGAGGTGGACCGCCTTTACAGAAAGATCCTTTCTCTTGCGGACGCAGGGGAGATCAATGAAGCGGAAAATCTTCTTCTGGAAGAGCTGGAGACAGGGGATCTGCAGATGTTTGAGATGGCACTTTGCTTTTATCTTCATCTGGCACATATGGACGAGGAGTTTTTGGAGGAACACCAGTATACGAGAGAAGAAATCGGAGAGGGGATGGAATCTCTGGCAGAGGACTTTGGGGTGAGCGGACTTGAAATCAGCATGGGAAAATAAATGCGGCACCATTCGCGTCATCAGCTTTACATCCGAAGGACACCGGCGAAATAACCTCCTGAGAGAAACGCTCGAGAAGGCGGGACTTTCCTGTGCAGGGTACCGGAAAGGTACGGCGCCGGGAGGCAGTATGCTCTGTGAAGTGACGTCCATGTACGACTGGGTCGGGGAAGGATGGGGGAAAGACACCTATCTCTTTATCGGAGCGGCAGGAATCGCCGTCCGGAGCATTGCCCCGCTTGTAAAGGATAAGTTCACGGACTCTCCGGTGCTTGTAATGGATGAAAAAGGCGGATATATCATTCCGCTGCTTTCAAGTCATCTGGGAGGAGCAGGGGAGACTGCCCGGATTATTTCCGCTCTTACCGGGGCGGTTCCGGTAGTTACGACAGCCACCGATCTGAACAGGAAATTCGCGGTGGATCTGTTTGCGAAGGAAAACGGAATGCAGATTTCGGACAGGGCTCTTGCAAAAGAGATTTCGGCCCGGATTCTGCAGGGAAGAGCAGTTGGGTTTTATTCGGACTTCCCGGTGAAGGGGAACTTGCCGGAGGAGCTTCTGATAAAGCAGGAGTACAGGAAGCTAAAAGAAACGTTGCCGGGCATTGCCGTGCTTGAAAAAAAGCCGGAGAAGGCGATGGAAGGCATTCTGCATCTGTACCCGAAAATACTAAGTGTCGGAATCGGGTGCAGAAGAGGTGTAGAAAAAGAAAAGATAGAACAAAAGATCCGAAGCGTTCTGGGGCGTGGAGGATGGAAGACAGACCAGATCGGTGTGCTTGCAAGCATTGACCGGAAAGCAGATGAGAAGGGAATCCTTGATTTTGCGTCAGAATACGGGATTCCGTTTCGGACGTACACGGCCGGGGAGCTTAATACGGTGAAGCAGGTGACATCCTCTTCTGATTTTGTAAAGAATATAACAGGGACGGACAATGTATGCGAGAGGGCGGCGCTTCTTGCAGGACAGTCCGGAGATCTGATTTATAAAAAAGAAACATTCCGGGATCTGACACTTGCGGTGGTACGTATGCGCTGCGAAGTAATATTTGGAGAGACAAAGCAGCCGACGCCCCGGATGGCGGACCAGGAACGAAAGGGGGAAAAAACATGAAGCATATCTTAATCTTTGCTGGCACAACAGAAGGAAAAGAACTGATGGAGAAGATCAAGCACTTTCCGGTAGAAGTTTTTGTCAGTGTGGCCACGGAATACGGAAAAGAATGTCTTTTAAAGGAAACGGAAGAAGAACGGGCGCCATATGCAAAGCACGGAGAGGTACAGGCCGGAAACTTAAATATCATCGCAGGACGCATGAAAGAGGTGGAAATGAAAAACTATATCCGCAGACAGGAGATTGATCTTGTTGTGGATGCCACCCATCCGTTTGCCCGTGAAGTGACGAAAAATATCAAAGAGGCATGCCGGGAGACGGGAGTTCCTTATATCAGGCTTCTGAGAAAGCCGGTGCAGAAAGAGGAAGGCCTCATCTATGTCTCTTCGATCGAAGAAGGTGTAGAATTTCTGGAGAAGACGGAGGGGAATATCCTGATTACCACAGGAAGCAAGGAGCTTTCTGCCTATACAAGGCTTACAGACTACCGGAACCGTTGTTATGCAAGAGTACTGTCCACGCAAGAATCCGTGGAGGAAAGCGTACGTCTCGGACTGGAAGGGGATCATCTGATTGCCATGCAGGGGCCATATTCCGAGGAGATGAATATCGCAACGATTCATCATGTCAAGGCATCCTGGCTGATTACGAAAGAGTCCGGAAGCGCAGGCGGTTTTGATGATAAGGCAAGAGCTGCCGCAAAGACCGGAACGGTGCTTGTAGTGGTGGAACGGCCGAAGGAAGAAGGAAGTACATTTGAGGAAGCAGTAGAGAGGATCCGCGCATGTTCGTTACAGTAACAGGGGGAAGCGGAAGCGGGAAGTCTGCCATGGCAGAAGACATCTCCCAGAGCCTGTGCAGCGGGCCGAAGATCTATGCGGCGACGATGATGGTGTATGACGAGGAGAGCAGAAGGCGGATCGAACGACACCGGAAACAGCGGGCCGGGAGACAGTTTACCACGTTGGAATGTCCGTCCGGACTGGAAGAGATTCATTTTGAAGAGAAAGCGGCGCTTATTCTGCTGGAATGTGTTTCCAATCTTACGGCCAATGAACTCTACAGCGGGGAGAATTTTGCCATGCAGGATCCGGAAGAGACGGCAGAGCGGATTATCCGCGGGATTGCACATTTCGCTGACAGTGCGGACCATCTTGTCGTTGTGACAAACGAAATGTTTCAAAACGGAACGAAAGACGATGAAATGAAACAGTACCTTTCTGTGGCAGGTCGGGTAAACCGCTATCTGATGGCAAAATCCGATGTGTTTATTGAAGCGGTGTACGGCCTGCCGTATTTCTGGAAAGGAAGCGGACATCTTCATATGGAGAAAGGAACATGGATATGGGACAAAACGGATTGATTCATATATACTGCGGGGATGGAAAAGGAAAGACCAGCGCTGCCATCGGGATGATGATCCGGGCCGCCGGAAGAGGGAAAAAGATTCTCCTTGTCCGGTTTCTAAAGAATGAAGATTCCGGAGAGCTTTTCGTTCTGGATCAGATCCCGCAGATCGAGCGGATCCGGATGCCGGAAGGATACGGATTTTACTGGACTTTGACTGACGAAGAAAAAGAGCGGATGAAAGAGGAGTATGAACGGATCTGGGAAGACATCGAGTGCCGGGCCGGCAGCTGCGACATTCTTGTGATGGATGAATTTATGGCGGCATTCGGGCACGGGCTGATTCCTGGAGAACGGGCAATTTCCTTTCTTAAGGAGAAGCCGGAGCATCTGGAAGTCGTCCTGACGGGACGGAATCCGGATGCGCGGATTCTGGAAATGGCAGATTATATTTCCGAGATCCGGGCGGTGCGGCACCCGTTTGAGCGGGGCGTCCCTGCACGGGAAGGAATTGAATATTAGGAGGAAAATTATGAGATTGCTGCATATATCGGATCTGCATCTTGGAAAACGGGTCAATGAGTATTCCATGCTGGAGGATCAGGCCCACATTCTTGAGCAGATTCTGAAGATTGCCGATCAGGAGCAGGCGCAGGGAGTGCTGATTGCAGGTGATGTCTATGACAAGCCTGTTCCGCCAGCGGAAGCAGTGCGGCTTCTTGATTATCTGCTGAGCAGCTTTGCGGACCGGAAGATTCCGGTCTTTTTCATAAGTGGAAATCACGACTCCAGGGACAGGCTTTCCTTTGGAGCGGAGCTGTTTAAGAAAAGCGGCGTGTATATGGCATCAGAAGGATTTCTGGAAAAAGTGGACCGGGAGGATGAATACGGTGAACTTTCCATCTGGCTGATGCCGTTTTTAAAACCGGCACAGGTGCGGAGTGTCTATCCGGAAAAAGACATCCAGACATACACGGACGCAGTGCGCGCAGTGCTGGAAGAGGCAGATCTGGATCCTGCAAAGCGGAATATTCTGGTAGCCCATCAGTTTGTGGCGGGAGCCGTACAGTGTGAGTCGGAGGAGGTCTCCATCGGGGGCCTGGATCAGGTGGATGTGTCGGTATTTGACGGATTTGAATATGTAGCCCTTGGCCATCTGCACAGACCCCAGTCTGTCACAAGGGAGACAGTACGCTACTGCGGAACGCCTTTGAAATATTCGTTTTCCGAGGTACACGATCAGAAATCCGTGACCATTGTGGAGCTGAAAGAAAAAGGCGAGACCGCGATCAAAACAGTTCCGCTTACCCCTCTGCGGGATATGAAGGAACTGAAAGGGACATATTTACAGCTGACGAGCCGGCCGTTTTACGAGACGCAGGAGCGGGATTCCTACTTTCACATTACACTTACCGATGAGGAAGATGTGATGGATGCGGTCGGGAAACTTCGGATGATTTATCCGAATCTGATGAAGCTTGACTATGACAATGTGCGGGTACGCACGCAGCTGCAGTATGAAGAAATGGAAGCGGTAGAACAAAAGCGGCCGGATGAAGTTGTTGCGGAGTTCTATCAGGTGGTTAACGGCCGGCCGCTTTCGGATGAGCAGAGCAAACTGGTCGAAGAGATGATGGAAGAAGTATGGGAGGAAGAAAGATGAGACCGGAAAAACTGATTTTATCCGCATTCGGCCCTTATGCGTCCAGACAGGAGATTCCATTTGACAAGCTGGGAAAGCATGGACTTTATGTGATCTCCGGGGATACCGGCGCGGGGAAGACGACAATTTTTGATGCCATCACCTTTGCCCTTTACGGTGAGCCTTCCGGAAACCGAAGAAAAGCGGATATGCTGCAAAGCAAATATGCAGCAAACGGGGAGGAAACTTATGTGGAGCTGACATTTTCGGTCGGCAGTGCAAGATATCAGATTCACCGGAATCCGGAATACCAGCGCCCGAAAAAGCGGGGCGAAGGATGGATTACCCAGAAGGCGGATGCCGTTCTGACGATGCCGGACGGAAGTGTGGTGACGGGCGCCAGAACTGTTACAGAAAAGTGCGAGGAAATTCTCGGACTGAAAAGAGAGCAGTTTACACAGATTGCCATGCTGGCTCAGGGAGAGTTCCAGAAGATGCTCTTTTCTTCCACTGAGGAAAAGAGCCGGATTTTCCGGATGCTGTTCCACACGGCGCCATATCAGGTATTTCAGGAGAAAATCAAGGAGAAAGCGGCAGGCCTGAAAAGAGCATACGAGGCGGTGGAGCAGAGTATCCGCCAGTATGCCGACGGCATCCTGATACCGGAGAAAGAGGAAGCGCTTCGGGCAAACTGGGAGGAAAGCCTGCAAAGTCCGGATAAGGAAGAATGGCTTTTGACGATTGAGAACATCCTTGAAACAATGCAGAAGGAAGAAGAACGTCTGGAAAAGGAGATCAGCCGGACGGAAGAGGAAGCACAGCAGTATGGCGAAAGGCTGAATGAGGCTGTTCAGGAGCTGAAAGCAAAACGGGGAGAAAAACAGCAGAAAGAAGAACTGGAACAGCTGATCCGGAAAAAGGCGGTCTGCCAGGAAGCACTTCGGAAGGCGCAGGAGAATGCAAAAGGTAATGAACTGGTGCAGGAGCGGATTTTGAAAGAATCCATGCAGATGGAGACTTACCGGGAACTGGAGGAAAAGAAGAAATCCTGGGAGAAGAGACGCAAGGAGGCCAGGAATCTTTCTGACCGCCTGGCAGCTGTAATGGAAAAGCAGAGAAAGGCAAAAGAAGAAATCGAGCGGTGCCGTGCCTTGCTGTCGGAGATTCCTGATCCGGAGGAGGCATGGAAAGAACTTCTGCGGCAGAAACAGCAGACGGAAGAAAGACATCAGAATCTGAAAGAATTTCTGCTGATCTGCGGGCAGTACCAGGAGGCAAGAAAGGAGCAGGAGACTGCGCAGGAGGCCTACCTTTGCGTCCGAGAGAAGGTAGAGAAGGCACAAAAAGAGTATCAGGAGCTGGAACGGGCCTTTCTGGACGGGCAGGCAGGGATCCTGGCAGCCGGATTGACAGACGGGGAACCCTGTCCGGTGTGCGGTGCCCTGCACCATCCGGATCCGGCGAAAAAGCCGGAAGAAATCCCTGATGAACAGACGTTGAAACAGAAAAAAACAGTACTTGATATGCTCATGGAAGAGGATAAGCAAAAGAGCCGGAAGGCAGGTGAGGCCAAAGGCCGCACTGAGACGGCGGCAGGCCAGCTCAGGCAGAAGGCCGCACTGCTCTGGCCGGATGAGGAACCGGCGGGTCTGAAGGAAGCGTACCAGAGAATGAAAGAGGAAGGCTGCACTTTGGAAAACCGGAGACGGGAACTGCAGCAAAAAGAAGAAAGTCTGAACAAACAGCAAAAGCAGAAGCAGGATGCGCAGAAGCGGGAAAAAGAGCTGGAACAACAGACAGAAGAACAGACAGGCATCATTCTTCATCTGGAACGGGAGACGGCCTCCATGCGGACAGAACAGGAAACAGAAGGAAAACGGATTCAGGAAATCGGGGAGAGCCTTCCGTATGATTCCTATGAAGAGGCACGCAATGTGATCCGGAAGATGGAGCTGGAAAAACAGGAAAAAGAAGAGGCTTTGGAAGCGGCAAAAGCGGCATACCAGAGCACGGAAAATGAGATCTCTGCCTGCGAAGCATCCATCCGTGTCTGGACGGAACAGCAGAAAGACCGGGAGACGCCGGAAGAGGAGAAACACCGGGAAAAAGAGGAGCTGGAACAGAAAAAACAGGAGACACTCCTGAAAAAGCAGCGTCTGCTTGCCGAAAAGGAACAGCTCCTTCCGGTGCTCAGTGCAGACAGGTCCGCCCTTGAGAAGATGAGGGCGGCCGTGAGGCAGCAGGAAGAGACAGAGAAGGAATACCGGATTGCCGGCGTTCTTTCCGATACGGTCAACGGCACACTTGGAGGAAAGGAAAAAATCATGCTGGAAACCTATGTGCAGATGGCCTATTTCGACCGGATTCTTATTCGTGCAAACCGCAGGCTTCTTGTCATGACAGACGGTCAGTATGAGCTGGTCCGCAAAAAGACAGCGGACAACCGGAGAAGCCAGAGCGGCCTTGATATGGATGTGATCGATCATTACAACGGTACACAGCGCAGCATTCATACACTGTCAGGCGGGGAGTCCTTCCAGGCATCTCTTTCCCTGGCACTTGGGCTTTCCGATGAGATTCAGTCCATGGCCGGAGGTATCCGGATGGAAGCGATGTTTGTGGACGAGGGGTTCGGGACACTGGATGAGGAAGCGCTGGATAAGGCGGTCCGCGCCCTTGCCTCTTTAAGTGAAGGGAATAAGCTGGTGGGAATTATTTCCCATGTGGCTGAACTGAAAGACCGGATCGACAAAAAGATTCTCGTAAAGAAAGAAAAAGGCGGAGAAAGCTGGGCACAGGTGGTCATCGGATAATGCCTTCCGGACTGCCGCAGGGCGGGGCTGGTTGACAGCCGCCTTTGCCAATGGTATCATAAACAGGAATCAAACAGAGAAATCATTTAAAAGTACCTTATGTTAGAAGGAGTAAAAGGGAATCCGGTGAGAATCCGGAACAATGCCCGTTGCTGTATGAGGGGAGCTTTCTCTGAAAAGGCCACTGTGCGGATGCATGGGAAGGGAGAGAAAAGCGCGGATCCTTAAGTCAGAATACCTGCTTTTAGATGCTTCGGAAAGGTTACGGGATTATGACAAGTACGAGAATCAAAGAGGACGTCAAAGGGAAATAGAAACGGATATGGGAAAAGAGGCAGAGGAAAGAACTGTCTGTTTTTCCATATCCTTTTTTGGTGTCAGTCGTCGATGTCAGGCCCATATGGGAGGACAAATATGAAAAAAGCAGTTTTGACGGTGAGCTTTGGAACGAGCCACCTGGATACAATGGAAAAGACGATCGGAGCAGTAGAGAAGGCGCTTGCGGAGGCATTCCCGGACCGGGCGCTGTACCGGGCGTTTACAAGCAGCATGATCTTGAAGAAACTGAAATCGGAGTTTCAGATGGGAATCTGCAATGTGGAGGAAGCCATGGAGCAGATGGCGCGGGACGGGATTGAGGATCTTCTCATCCAGCCGACCCATATCATCCACGGATTTGAATACGAAAAGATGACAGAACAGATCGAGCCGTACCGGGAACGATTTGAAACGATCCGCACTGGAGCACCGCTCCTTGCCACGATGGAAGATTATGAGGAGGCGGTACACCTGATTATGGAGGATGCCGGACTCAAAGCGGAAGAAACATTAGTGCTCATGGGCCACGGGACGGAGCACCATACCAATGCGGCCTACCCGGCCCTCGATTATACCTTCTGGGCGAAAGGATACCGAAACGTGGTAGTCGGCACGGTAGAAGGCTTCCCGGAGATGGAGGAAGTACTGAAAAAGCTGAAAGAGCAGCAGGCCGGAAAGATTCTTCTGATGCCGTTCATGATTGTGGCGGGAGACCATGCGAAAAACGACATGGCAGGAGAGGATGCGGATTCCTGGAAATCGATTCTGACAAGAGAAGGATATGAAGTGCGTACCGTCTTAAAAGGTGTCGGAGAGATTCCGGGCATCCGGCAGATGTTTGTGCGTCACGCCAGGGAAGCAAAGGAGTGTCCGAAAGGATAAAGATGGAAAAGCAGACAGTCATCAAGGGACAAAAAGAACTGAAAAGAGGATATACGACGGGAACCTGCGCGGCGGCAGCGGCAAAGGCGGCGGCAATCATGCTGTTTTCCGGAGAGGAAATCCGGGAAGTCCGCATCACTGTCCCGGCAGGAGAGACCTTGCTTCTGGAAGTGGAGGAGATCGTGCGACATTCCGATGCAGTGTCATGCGCGGTCCGGAAAGATGCAGGAGATGATCCGGATATTACCCACGGAATGCTCGTCTTTGCCGAAGTAAAGAAAGTGTCTGCTGTACGGCAGGAAACAGATGCGGACCCGGAAGCGGATCCGGTGCGGATTGTGCTGGAAGGCGGGGAGGGGATCGGCCGGGTGACAAAGCCGGGGCTGGAACAGCCGGTGGGAGCACCCGCCATCAACAAGGTGCCAAGGAAGATGATTACGGAAGCTCTCCGGCAGGCAGCCGGGGAGGCTGGATTTTGCGGGACGCTTAGGGTGACCATTTCAGCGCCGGAAGGGAAAACGCTTGCCAAAAAGACATTCAATCCAAGACTTGGGATTGTGGGAGGTCTTTCCATCCTTGGAACAACGGGGATTGTGGAACCCATGAGTGAGCAGGCTCTGACGGAGACCATCCTTCTGGAAATGAAAGTACAAAAACAGGAAGGAATTCAGACGCTCTGTCTGGTGCCGGGAAATTACGGAAGTGATTTTCTGAAAGATGAGCTTTCCTTTTCCCCGGACCGGGCGGTCAAATGCAGCAACTATGTGGGCGAGGCGCTGGATATGGCGGTAGTGCTTGGATTTCCGAGAGTTCTTCTTGTGGGGCACATCGGAAAGTTTGCCAAGCTTGCGGCAGGTGTCATGAATACTCACTCGAGGATAGCGGACGCACGTGCGGAGGTGTTTCTTGCGGCGCTTTCCCATCTTGCGGCCGGGGCTTTAAAGGAAGATCCGGGGCGCATGGAAAAGCTGATCGGGCTGGTGCCTGAGATTGAGGAGAGTGTCACGACAGATGAGATGCTTGCCGTTCTTACGAGGGCCGGCATCCGGGAAGACGTAATGTCCCGGATCATGGAACGTATCTCCTGGCATATCAATCAGAGAACGAGAGGAGAAGTTCAGGTGGAGCTTCTGACTTTTTCAAAAGAATGGGGAATTCTTGGGAAGACGGAAGGCGCTATGGCTCTTCTTGAACAGATCAAAGAGGAACGGAAAGGACAAAAAGAATGAGTGGAATCTTATATGGAACAGGGACAGGACCGGGAGAGGCAGAGCTTCTGACGCTGAAGGCGGTCCGATTGATCCGGTCCTGTGATATGATCGCGGTTCCGGTGTCTGACAGTACACTGAAGGAGCCGTGTATCTGGGAGGAAGGGATGCCGTATCTCGATCGATGTGCGGCATATCAGATTGTGCTGCCGGAAGTGCCGGAGATTCAAAAAAAGCCGGTGCTCTGCCTTCCGATGCCGATGATGAAAGAAAAAGAAGAACTGAAACGCATCCACGATGCGGGAGCAAAGAAGGTGGAGGAATATCTGGACGAAGGAATGAACATTGCGTTTCTGACCCTTGGAGATCCGTCCATTTATTCGACCTACCTGTATATTCATAAACGGGTGCAAAAAGACGGGTACCAGGCGGTGATCATACCGGGAATTCCGTCGTTTTGCGCGGCGGCAGCGGCCCTGAACCTGGGGCTTGCGGAAAATAAAGAGGAGATTCATATCCTGCCGGCCTCCTATGGAATTGAAGAGGGGCTGAAGCTTTCCGGAACGAAAATTCTGATGAAAACAGGGAAAAAGATGCCTTATGTCAAAGAGACGGTCAAGGCGTCAAACGACCGGTTCTGGATGGTGGAAAACTGCGGGATGGAAAATGAAAAGATTTATGAAAATCCGGACGATGTGCCGGAGAAATCCAGCTATTATTCGCTGATTGTGATAAAGGAGGGATCCTGATGGTACATTTTGTCGGAGCAGGGCCTGGAGCGTGCGACCTGATTACCGTGCGTGGCGAACGGCTGCTGAAAGAGGCGGACGTGATTATCTATGCCGGATCACTGGTCAATCCGGAACTGTTACAGGTCAGAAAGGAAACTTGTGAGGTATATGACAGTGCCTATATGACGCTGGAGGAAGTGCTGGAAGTGATAGAAGCAGCAGAAGAGGGCCAGAAGATGACGGTACGGCTTCACACCGGAGATCCAAGTCTCTACGGAGCCATCAAAGAGCAGATGGATGAGCTGGACAGACGGGGAATTGCCTATGAGATCTGTCCGGGAGTCAGCTCCTTTTCCGGAGCGGCGGCAGCTCTTAAACTGGAATACACCCTCCCTGAGATTTCCCAGTCCGTCATTATCACACGGATGGAAGGCCGGACCAAGGTTCCGGAAAAAGAATCGATCCGCAGCTTTGCGGCTCATCAGGCAACCATGGTGCTTTTCCTAAGCACCGGACTTCTGGAACCGCTTTCCAGAGAACTGATGGCGGGGGGCTATCCGGGAGATACACCTGCGGCCATCGTCTATAAGGCAAGCTGGCCGGAAGAAGCGGTCTACCGGTGTACTGTGGAAACGCTGGCCGAAACCGCCAAAGCGAACCATGTGACGAAGACTGCGCTGATTGTAGTGGGAGAAGTGCTGGAAGGCGGAAAGAAAACCGGATATGAGCGGTCGAAGCTGTATGATCCGGAATTTACCACCATGTTCCGGGAAGGAACGAAGAAAGACGGGGAGACGGAAGAATGAAAAAGAAAGTATATGTCATAGGAATCGGGCCGGGCGCCTACGAGGAGATGACGATCCGGGCCGTGCGGGCGATGGAATCCTGTGAGGTGATCATCGGATACACCGTCTATGTGGATCTGGTAAAAGAGCAGTTTCCGGGGAAGACATTTTTGACTACGCCGATGACAAAGGAAGTGGAGCGCTGTGAGATGGCACTCCGGGAAGCCCGGGAGGGAAGGACAACGGCCATGATCTGCAGCGGGGATGCCGGAGTGTACGGCATGGCAGGTCTGATGCATGAGATCCGGAACGAACGCGGATATTCGGAAGTGGAGATCGAGGTGGTTCCGGGAATTACCGCCGCCACTGCGGGAGCGGCCATTCTGGGAGCTCCGCTCATCCATGATTTTGCGGTCATTTCCCTGAGCGATCTTCTGACGCCGTGGGAGAAGATTGAAGAGCGTCTGCGGTCTGCGGCAAAAGGGGATTTTGCCATCTGCCTTTACAATCCATCCAGCCGGAAACGAAAAGATTATCTCCGGAGGGCCTGCGAGATTCTTCTGGAATATCAGAGCCCGGATACGGTCTGCGGCTATGTGCGCCAGATCGCAAGAGACGGGCAGGAAAAGCATGTGACAACCCTTGGAAGACTGAAAGAAACCGGGACAGACATGTTTACCACGGTGTTCATCGGCAATTCCCAGACAAGAGTGATCGGGGAGGCGATGGTGACGCCGAGAGGATATCGATATGAAAAAGAAGATTAATCTGATTGGAATCGGAACAGACGGAAACAAAAGCCTGACACAGGAAGCCAGGGAGCAGATCCGGAAAAGCACTGTACTGATCGGTGCCGAAAGGATGCTGCAAAGCGTAGAATCAATCCGGAAGAAAGAGGCCAGATGCTATACATCTTACCGTCCGGAGGAGATCATGACGATTCTGGAGCAGGAAAAAGGAGAAGAAATTTCCGTTTTATATTCCGGCGATCCGGGATTTTACAGTGGTGCAAAACAGCTTATAAAGCGCCTGGAAGGAAGTGGATGGGAGATCCGGGTGCTGCCGGGTATCTCATCAGTGATCTGCATGGCGGCACGCTGTCAGGTGCCGTGGGAGAAGGCGGCATTGGTCAGCCTTCACGGAACCGGACAGAATGCGGTTTATGAGATCTGTACCCACGAACACACCTTCCTGCTTCTTGGCGGCAGGGAGACAGCAGAGCAGTTTCTGGAAAAGATGTCCTGGTACGGGCTGGATCATCTGGAAGCCGCAGCAGGACGGGATCTTTCGTATGAAGAAGAAGTTTTCTTTCGCGGAACGATCCGGGAACTGACGTCGGAGCTGCTTTCCGGGCTTTCCGTACTCTGGGTACACAACCCGGACTACGACACGTTTGTGGGACGGCATCTGGAAGATGAAGAGCTGATCCGGGGAAAAGTGCCGATGACCAAGTCGGCAGTCCGGGCCATGGCGGTTGCCGCACTGAAGCTTCAGAAAGATGCGGTTCTCTATGACATCGGGGCAGGAACCGGAAGCGTGTCGGTAGAGGCTGCGCTTCAGGACGGCTCCATCCGGGTCTATGCTGTGGAGAGAAATCCGGAAGGAATTGCTCTTATTCAGGAAAATAAGCGGAAATGGCGGACCGATCAGGTAGAGATTGTAGAGGGAAACGCACCGGAGGCGCTTTCGGATCTTCCTGCGCCGACCCATGTGTTTATCGGTGGAAGCGGAAGCCGGCTGAAAGAGATCGTGGAAACCTGTCTGTCGAAAAATCCATCGGTCCGGATTGTGCTGACTGCGGTCAGCATGGAAACGATCCGGGAGATGACGGAACTTTTGCAGGACAGCCGGTGGGAGACAGCCGAGGTGATGCAGATTCAGGCATCAGGCAGCCGGAAGATGGGAGCCTACCATTTGATGACAGCCCAGAATCCGGTGTGGATGGCTGTGTTTCAGGGAAGAAAGGAAGCGGACCATGAGTGATACAAAGAAGACAGGACGGCTTCTGATTGCCGGAACCGGAAGCGGGTGCGGGAAGACGAGCATTGTCTGCGGGCTGTTGCGGGCATATCAGAAACGGGGACTTGCTCTGGCGGCATGCAAGTGCGGCCCGGACTATATTGACCCGCTTTTCCATGAGAAGGTTCTCGGCATTCCTTCTGAAAATCTGGATCTTTTCTTCCATGAGCCCGGGATGCAAAAGCAGCTTCTGGCACGGCACAGCAGGGGTGCGGATCTGGTAGTGGCGGAAGGAGTCATGGGATATTATGACGGAATGAGTCTGGAAAGTCCGAAGGGGAGTACGAGTGAGATTGCATCTGTCCTTCAGATGCCGGTAGCTTTGGTCGTTCCATGCCGGGGAATGGGACATTCGGTGCTGGCACTTCTGAAAGGCTATCTGGAATACGAAACGGCGGGGCAGATCCGGGCGGTCATTTTGAACGGGATCACCGGACGTACCTATGAAAAGCTTGCGCCGGTACTGGAGCAGTGGCTGCGGGAAAACGGCCATGCGGTCAGGCTGGCAGGATATCTCCCGAAGATAGCGGATGCGGAATTAAAAAGCAGACATCTGGGGCTGATTCTTCCGGAAGAGGTAGAGGCACTGCAGGAGAAACTGGATCTGCTTGCGGGTCAGGCAGAGGAGACGCTGGATCTGGAGCTGCTGTTACAGATTGCAGAAGAAGCGCCGGATCTGGAAACGGGAGAACAAGAAGCAGGGGAAGAAGAAGGGACGGAAAAGCCGAAACTCCGGATTGCCGCGGCAAAGGATGAGGCGTTCTGCTTTTACTATAAAGATAATCTGGAACTGCTGCGGCAACTGGGCTGCGAGATTGTACCATTTTCTCCGCTTCATGATGCGGTTCTGCCGGATGGCATCGACGGCCTGATTCTGGCAGGGGGATACCCGGAACTCTACGCAAAGGAGCTGTCTGAAAATGTGTCCATGCGGGAATCGGTGCTTCAGAGCCTGAAAGGAGGACTTCCATGCCTTGCGGAATGCGGCGGGTTTCTCTATCTGAAAGAGGAGCTGGAAGGCGAAGACGGAATGATGTACCCGATGACCGGATTTTTAAAAGGAAGAGGGTACCGGACGCATACATTAGGACGATTTGGATATCTGACTCTGGAGCCAAAAGAGGAGCTTTTGTTTTTGAAACGGGGTGAGACGATCCGTGGCCATGAGTTTCATTACTGGGACTGTACCGAAAACGGAGACCGCTGTCTGGCTGTGAAGCCGGATGGGCAGCGGTCATGGGAGTGTATGGAAGAAAAGCAGCAGGTCTTTGCGGGATTTGCACATATCAGCTATGACTCCAATCCGGCATTTGCCAAACGCTTTGTCGGATGCTGTCTGGAAAGGAGAGAGAAAGGAAATGCCGGAGACGATATGGGAAAATGAGATCAAACAGATCAGACTGCCGGATGAGGAGGTAAGAAAAGCGTCTCTTACCCGGTGGAACCATCTTGCAAAGCCTCTTCATGGAATGGGGGCGCTGGAGACGATGCTTGCAAGGATCGCGGGAATTCAGGGGAGGCTTCATCCATCTTTACAGAAAAAGGGGATTGTGGTGCTCTGTGCGGACAATGGGATTGTAAAGGAAGGCGTCTCCCAGACCGGAGCTGAGGTGACCGCTGTGGTAGCGGGAAATTTTCTGACAGGGCAGACCAGTGTCTGTAAAATGGCAAAGGTGGCAGGTGCAGACATTCTGCCTTACGATATTGGAATTCTGACGGACGTGGAGGGACTTACGAAAGCAGAATACAAGATATCCTGCGGGACGAAGGATTTTCTGGAAGAGCCGGCCATGACAAGGGAGGAGGTCGTCCGTGCCATTCTGACCGGAATGAAGATCGTAAAAGAGCGGAAAGCGCAGGGATATGAGATCCTTGCTACCGGGGAGATGGGAATCGGCAATACGACGACCAGCAGCGCCGTGGCCTGTGCCCTTACCGGGGAGGCTGCCGGAGTGATGACCGGACGGGGAGCCGGGCTTTCCGATGAAGGCCTGATCCGGAAAAAGGAAGTCATCACAGAAGGGCTGGCAAGGAGAAATCCGGACCCGTCGGATCCGGTGGACATTCTGGCAAAGGTCGGAGGACTGGATATTGCGGGACTGACCGGAGTTTTCTTAGGATGTGCCAGATACCAGGTTCCGGCGGTGCTGGATGGATTTATCTCCTCAGTGGCTGCCCTTGCTGCGGTGCGGATAGAGCCAAAGGTGAAGGAATACCTGTTTGCTTCCCACAGGTCGAAAGAACCTGCTCATAACCGGATTCTGGAGGAGCTTGGACTGGAGGCTGTGCTGGATCTTGGCATGGCTCTTGGAGAAGGAACGGGAGCCTGCGCCCTCTTCCCGCTTCTGGATATGGCCATGACAGTTTACGAGGAGATGAGTTCCTTCGATGACATTCAGGTAGAACAGTATAAGGAGTACACATCATGAAATGGATTCGATCCTTTATCATTGCATTCTCCATGTATTCCAAAATCCCCATGCCCAAAGTCCAGTGGACGAAACCGTCCATGCAGTATGCCTTCTGCTTCTTCCCTCTGGTAGGAGCCGTGGCCGGAGCGCTGACGTGGGGAACCGGACTTGTGCTGTTTGGCCTTCGGGATGCGGGGAAACTTCCGGCCTTGTTTCCGGCTGTGTTTCTGACGATCCTTCCGCTTCTGGTGACGGGCGGAATTCATATGGACGGTTTTATGGATACTTCGGATGCAAGGCATTCCTACGGGGAACGGGAGAAAAAGCTTGCGATTCTCAAAGACCCGCACACCGGAGCTTTTGCGGTGATGAGTGCGGCCATATATCTACTCTGGAGTCTGGCCCTCTGGTCGGCGGCAGATGAGAAAGTCCTTCCGGGGATGGCCTGCGCCATGGTTCTGTCCAGAACATTGAGTGGCCTTTCCGTGACGGTCGGAAAAGGAGCAAAATCAGACGGACTTGCGGCTGTGTTCCGGGAATCTGCCAGACAAAAGGCAGTATGGATTTCCACGGGAATCTATCTTGCAGTCTGTGTGATTTTTCTGGCGGTGGTATCCGGTGTGATCCCGGCAGTGCTTCTGCTTTTCACGGCGGGAGCAGTATTTGCCCGGTATCTCAGGATGGCAGTGCGGGAGTTCGGCGGCATTACAGGGGATCTGGCAGGCTGGTTTCTCCAGGTCTTTGAACTTACTGCACTGACGGTGCTGACAGCCTGGTCCTGTATGCTCCGGTTTTGATGGAGAAAAAGCGGTCTGTAAAGAGACGAAACAGAAACGGAGAAGAACGATGGAACTGACCTTGATCCGGCATTTTGCAACAGCCGGAAATCTGGAAAAACGATATATCGGAACGACAGACGAACCGATTCTTCCGGTGGCGGAAATAAAGAAGATGCCGCGTGCGGAGATTGTCCTGACCAGTCCCATGAAACGATGCCGTCAGACGGCAGATTTACTCTACCCGGAGGTGGCGCAGATCGTATGGGACGGATTCCGGGAATGCGATTTCGGCGCTTTTGAAGGGAAGAATTATCTGGAACTGACGGGAGATCTTTCCTATCAGGCGTGGATCGATTCCGGAGGAGAACTGCCGTTTCCGGGAGGCGAGTCGAAGGAATCCTTCTGTGAACGGACGTGGGAGACCTTTGAACGGGCCGTGGAGGATCTGATGGAACAGAAGATCGAACGGGCGGCCATCGTCGCCCACGGAGGCACGCTGATGGCAGTGCTTTCAGCATACGCGGTTCCGAAACTGGGATACTATGAGTGGAGCTGTGGAAACGGATGTGGATATCAGGTCCGTATTTTTGAGGACCGGTGGAAAACCGGGGAGAAACAATGTAAGGTGGAAAGAAAACTATGATTATTTTGGCAGCATGCGCGGCAGGATTTATACTGGACCTGTTCTTTGGAGATCCGGCCTGGATCTATCATCCGATACGGATCATCGGACATCTGATCAGCGGACTGGAAAAGAAGCTGTATAAAGAGGGAACTTCTCCAGAGAATCTCAGAAGAAGGGGAACGCTTCTCTGGATCGGAACAGCGGGAATTGCAACACTCGTTCCATGCCTCCTTTTGTGGGCGGCCTTTCAGATTCATCCGGTGCTTTATTTCCTGCTTCAGAGTTTCTGGTGCTGGCAGCTGCTTGCCACAAAGTCTCTGAAGACAGAAAGCATGAAAGTAAAACAGGCATTGGATACAGGGACGATTGAGGACGGACGAAAGGCCGTGTCTATGATTGTGGGGAGAGATACGAAAAGCCTGACAGAGGAAGGCGTGGTGAAGGCTGCGGTGGAGACGGTGGCGGAGAACACGTCCGACGGAATTATTGCCCCGCTGTTTTATATGATGATCGGAGGAGCAGGGCTTGGCTTTTTTTATAAAGCGGTCAACACGATGGACTCCATGGTGGGCTACAAAAACGACCGGTATCTGGATTTTGGCCGGACGGCAGCCAGAATGGATGATCTGTTTAACCTGATTCCGGCAAGGCTTTCGGCGTTTCTGATGATCGGAGCGGCCGGAATTCTGGGACTGTTTGACAGCAGACATTACAGCATGGCAAATGCATGGAAGATCTACAAGAGGGACCGTCACAACCACAAAAGCCCGAATGCGGCTCAGACCGAATCGGTCTGTGCGGGAGCTCTTTCGGTCCGCCTGGCAGGAAATGCGTGGTATTTTGGAAAATTGTACGAGAAACCTTATATCGGGGATGACATCCGCCCGATTGAACGGGAGGATATCAGACGGGCAAACCGGCTGCTTTATGGAACGGCCGTACTGGGTCTGCTGGTTTTCGGGCTGGCAAGGCTGATTGTGATTATATAAAAGAAAAGCGAGGTGAAGAACATGCAGGAGCATGGAGGCGATATCTATTCAAATGAAGGACTGGTTGATTTTTCTGCAAATATCAATCCTCTGGGACCGGGGGAGAAGGTCATGAAGGCACTGAAAAAGAGCCTGGAGAACGTGACTGCCTACCCGGATCCGAAATGCAGGGCGCTTCGGGAGGCGGTGGCAAAAAGAGAGGCGACCGTTCCGGAGCACATCATCTGCGGAAACGGGGCGGCGGACTTGATCTATACGATGGTACTTGCAGAAAAACCAAAGCGTGCCCTTTTATGTACGCCGTCTTTTTCCGAATATGAAAAGGCACTTCGCACGGTGGACTGTCAGATCCGGTTCCACGAAAGAAAAGAGGAAGAAGGGTTTGCCCTGACACGACGGTATCTGGACGAACTGACAGAGGATTTGGATATGATATTTTTATGTTCGCCGGACAATCCGACCGGGCAGTGCGTGGAAGAATCCTTACTTCTGGAGATTGTGGAAACATGTGAAAAGAAGAAGATACGGCTTGTACTGGACGAGTGCTTTCTTGATTTTACCGAGGACGGACCGTGGACTCACCATGAGCTTTTGATCCGGGAAAACCGGATGTTGTTCCTGCTTCGGGCATTTACCAAGATGTTTTCCATACCGGGTGTACGAAGCGGATACGGAGTCTGCTCGGATACCGGGCTGCTTGAACGGATGCAAAAGTCCAGACAGCCGTGGGCCGTATCTGTCCCGGCGCAGGCGGCCGGAAGGGCGGCGCTTGCGGACGATCTGCTTCCGGCGGTCACAAGACAGCTGATTGCAGAGGAGCGGTGCCATATCATGGGAGAATTTACCCGGATGGGAATCCGGTACTACCCGGCAAGTGCCAATTACATTTTGTTTTACAGCGAAATAGATTTTTACGAAGAGATGAAACAAGAAGGATTTCTGATCCGGGACTGCCGGAATTACCGGGGACTTGGAAAAGGCTACTACCGGATCGCGGTGAAAGGGCGGGAGGACAATGACAAGCTTCTCCGTGCTTTCGGGCGGATTATCGAACGAAGAAAGGAAGAAACATCATGGCAAAGCCAATCATGATTCAGGGAACCATGTCCAATGCCGGAAAAAGTATCCTGGCAGGAGGACTTTGCAGAGTGTTCCGCCAGGACGGATACCGGACGGCGCCCTTTAAATCCCAGAATATGGCCTTGAATTCCTTTATCACGGAAGACGGCCTGGAGATGGGAAGAGCACAGGTGATGCAGGCCGAGGCGGCGGGGATTGCTCCGCGGGTGGAGATGAATCCGGTGCTTCTGAAACCGACAAGTGATACCGGATCGCAGGTCATTGTAAATGGAAAAGTCCGGGGTGTCATGCCGGCGAAGGAATACTATGCATACAAAAAACAGCTGATCCCGGAGATTCTGCATGCCTACGAGATTCTTGCCGGTGAGCATGACATTATCGTGATCGAAGGGGCGGGAAGTCCGGCCGAGATCAACTTAAAACAGGACGATATTGTGAATATGGGACTGGCAAAGATGCTGAAGGCTCCGGTACTTCTCGTAGGAGACATCGACCGGGGCGGTGTGTTTGCCCAGCTTGCCGGGACCCTTCTTCTTCTGGAAGAGGAAGAACGGAAGATGGTAAAAGGTCTTGTGATCAATAAATTCCGCGGGGATGTGGATATTTTAAAACCGGGGCTTCGGATGCTGGAAGAACGTACCGGGTGTCCGGTCCGGGGAGTGATCCCGTATATGTATCTGGATATCGACGATGAGGACAGCCTGAGCGAACGCCTTCAGAGCCGGATGCAGAAAGGGAAAATCGACATTGCGGCAGTCCGGTTTCCGAAGATTTCCAATTTTACGGATCTCAATGTGCTGTCCTGCTACGAGGGCGTATCGGTCCGGTATGTGGACCGTCCGGGGCAGTTTGGAGATCCGGATCTGGTGATCCTTCCGGGAACCAAAAATACGATGGCAGATTTGAAATGGCTGAAGGAAAGCGGGCTTGCCGGGAAAATCCAGCAGGCAGCTTCGCGGGATGTTCCGGTCATCGGAATCTGCGGAGGCTATCAGATGCTTGGGAAAAGACTTTCGGATCCCCAGGGAATGGAAGCCGGGGATAGTGTTCCGGTTTCGATGGAAGGCCTTGGCTTACTTCCGGTGGAAACCATCTTTACCGGACAGAAAAAAAGAACGAGAGCTGAAGGATTTGTGTCTGCTTCGGATGGCTTCTGGGGCGGGATTGGCGGATGCCGGCTGGAAGGATATGAGATCCACATGGGAGAAACCATTTCTGCCGGAGGTGCTTCGTTTACCGGAATCCGCACGATGCAGGAAGAAGGTGCACGTATGGAGGGCTGTGTTCAGGGCAGCGTCTGCGGAACCTATCTGCATGGTTTTTTTGATTCGGCGGAGATTTCCGGAAAACTGGTGGAACTTCTGATGAGACGGAAGGGACTTCAGACGGAAGATTTGAAGGCGCTGGATTTCAAAGCATACAAAGAGGAACAGTACGACCAGCTTGCAAAGGTGATCCGGGAACATTTGGATATGGATGCGGTATACCGGATTCTGGAAGAAGGAGTATAAAGGATATGAAAATGGAACTGGAACAGATTCTGCCGGGAGAGATCGAGCGCAGAAGTTTTGAGATTATTACAGAAGAACTCGGTGGAAAAATCTTCCCTGAGGGGCAGGAGGATATCATCAAACGGGTGATCCACACGACAGCGGATTTTGAATACGCGGATACAATGACATTTTCGCCGGATGCGGTATCTTCTGCCCTTGGGGCATTGACAGACCGGGGGAATACGGTCATTGTGACTGACACCAATATGACCCGTTCCGGAATTCACAAAGCGTCTCTGGAGAAACTGGGAATAGAAGCCGTCTGCTATATGGCGGATCCGGACGTAGCCGAAGAAGCAAAAAGAGAAGGGACAACCAGAGCGGCTGCCAGTATGAAAAAGGCGGCAGACATGGCGCAGAAGACCGGAAAGCAGATCATCTTTTCGGTAGGAAACGCGCCGACGGCGCTGATCGCCATCGAAGAACTGATCCGGGAAGGGTGTGTGCATCCGGCTCTTGTGATCGGAGTTCCGGTAGGATTTGTCAACGTGGTGCAGGCAAAAGAACGGATCATGACCGTGGACGTGCCGTATATTGTGGCAAAAGGGAGAAAAGGAGGCAGCACGGTTGCGGCGGCCATCCTCAATGCCTTATTATATAAGATTGATAAAGAGCGATAAAAGAAGGAAAAAAGCATGAGAACACACTTGAAAATAGGGAGCAGAGAGAGCGCTCTGGCGGTCAGACAGGCACAGATTGTAAAGGAAGCTCTGGAAAAGGCAAGTCCCGGGCTTACGATCGAGATTGTGACGATGAAAACGACAGGCGATAAGATCCTCCATAAAAGTCTGGAAAAGATCGGGGGGAAAGGTCTGTTTGTCAAAGAACTGGACCGGGCGCTTTTAAACGGTGACATCGATCTTTCGGTCCACAGTCTGAAGGATATGCCGATGGAGATTCCAAAAGAGCTTCCGGTCATTGCGTATACAAACAGGGAGGATCCAAGGGATGCCCTGATTTTAAAGCCGGGAATTCAGGACCTGAAAGAGGGAGGAATCATCGGTTCTTCCAGCAGAAGACGGTCTCTGCAGGCAGGGAAGCTGTATCCAAAGTGCAGCTTTAAAAATATCCGTGGGAATGTCCAGACAAGGCTGTTTAAGCTGGAGCATGAAGAATATGACGCGACGATTCTGGCTCTTGCAGGTTTGAAACGGCTGGGAATGGAAACTTGCGTTTCCCGGGTCTTTTCCGTGGATGAAATGATTCCTTCTGCGGGACAGGGCATTCTGGCGGTGCAGGGGAGAAAAGGAGAAAAGATACCGGGAATTGAGGCGGTGGACTGTTCCGACAGCCGGTTCGCGGCAAAGGCGGAGCGCGGATTTGTCCGGTATCTGAACGGCGGATGCACGTCACCGGTGGCAGCCTACGCCGAAACTTCCGGAAATGAAATCCGGATCCGGGGGCTTTACTATCACGAAGAATCCGGGCAGTTCGAGGCGGGCATGATTTCCGGGGAAAAGCACAAAGGTGAGATACTGGCGGAGAGACTTGCCAGAAGTCTGAAAGGGAGATTTTAGAAGATGGAAGAGAAAAAATGCGGAAAAGTCTGGATAGCCGGGGCAGGTCCCGGGGATGCAGGACTTCTGACGGTAAAAACGGCATCCCTGATGGAACAGGCGGATGCGGTCGTTTATGACGCCCTGGTCAGTGCGGAAATCCTGAGTCTGATTCCGGAGAAGACAGAGAAAATCAATGTGGGAAAACGAGCGGACCACCATCTGGTTCCGCAGAAGGAGATCAATCAGATTCTGGTTAATCTTGCAAAAGAAGGAAAGCAGGTGCTCCGCTTAAAGGGCGGAGATCCCTTTGTGTTTGGAAGAGGCGGTGAAGAGGCGGAATTTCTGGTGCAGGAAGACATCGATTTTGAGATTGTGCCGGGCATCACCTCCAGCGTGGCGGTTCCTGCCTATGCGGGAATTCCGGTTACCCACCGGGATTATACGTCGTCTTTCCATGTGATTACCGGACACGCAAGAAAAGGCGGAGAATCCAGAATTGATTACGAGGCACTGGCGCGTCTGGATGCTACCCTTGTTTTTCTGATGGGAGTCACGGCGCTTCCGGAGATCTGTGACAGGCTTAGAATGGCGGGCATGCCGGATGATACTCCGGCGGCAGTGATCCAGGAGGGGACGCTGGCCTGCCAGAAAAAGGTCGTTTCGGATCTTCAAAATCTTCCAAAGAGAGTGCAGGAAGAGAAGATTCAGGCGCCGGCTGTGATTGTAGTAGGTAAAGTATGTGCCCTGTCAGAAAGCTTTTCGTGGGCGGAGCAAAGACCTCTTGGAGGAAGACAGATTCTCATCACACGACCAAGGAGCCAGGGGCAGACATTTGCGAGGACACTTCGCGGACTGGGAGCCCAGGTCATTGAATTTCCATCGATCCAGGTAGAGCCGCTGCAGGGAAAGAGAGAAAAAGAGATGATCCTTGCGGCGCTGGAACAGATCCGAAACCGGAAAACAGGAACCTCCTGGATCGTGTTCACCAGCGCGGCAGGAGTAAGGATCTTTTTTGACTTTCTGGAGGAAGCGCATCTGGACATTCGGACACTCTGGGGCAGCAGATTTGCCGTGATCGGAAGCGGCACAGGAAGAGAACTCAGGAAGCGGGGAATCCGTCCGGATCTGATGCCTGACGTCTACGAGGCAGGAAAACTTGGGGAGGCACTTGCCGGACAAACAAAACCGGGAGATCTTGTGACAGCGTTTCGTGCAAGGGAAGCTTCGGAAGAGCTGTTCCCGCCGGTATTGAAAACAGGAGCAGAGTGTGTGGATATTCCGGTCTATGAAACAAGGATCGGGGCAGACGATGCATGGACCGATAAGATTTCGGCTCAGTTTCAGGAAGGAAAGATCGATCTGGTGACATTTACAAGCGCTTCCACGGTCCGGGGATTTGAAAGCACAATGCAGGGAAAAGTAGACCCTGGTAAAATCCTGGCCCTTTGTATCGGGAGAAAAACCGAAGAAGAGGCAAAGCGATGGGGGATGCGCACGGCTGTAGCAGAAGAGGCGACCGTGGAGAGCATGACAGAAAAGATACTGGAGATACTTTAAGGATTCCGGGAAAAGAAGAATAGATTTACAGTAAGTGAAAGAGACACTTCTGCAGAATTCGGGCTTTTTAAGCCTGTATTCTGCAGGAGTGTCTCTTTTTTTCTTTTCTCTTTTTTTTCAGCTCTTTACATCTGCAAAAGCTCTGCAAGGCAGATGTTCAAACCTTTCAAAACCTTTGATTCGATCAAATCGATAAAGGCGTATTGTACAGAGTCTTCCTGATCGCCGAAGTAATAGACCTGCACGGTTTCCTGCATTGGATTTACGATCCAGTATTCACGCACACCGGCAGTACGGTATTTGAAGAGTTTGGTCAGATAGTCCATCTTCTGGCTGCCGGGTGATGCTACTTCTATGATCCAGTCCGGTGCACCTGCGCATCCGCGGTCTGTTAGTTTGCCGGCATCACAAATGACGCTGATATCCGGTTCCACATAAGTTTTGTCATCTTCGTTTAAAAGCACGGCAAACGGAGCGATAAATGATCTGCAGTCTCCGCCGTTTGCCTTGATGTGGCTGTGAATCGCGGCAAAGAGTTCACCTACGATCTCCTGATGTATACGGCTGGGCGGAGCCATCATATACAGGGTGCCGTCGATCAGTTCGGCACGTTCTCCTTCCGGGAGGGAATAGATATCATTGATCGTGTAATTGTGCTCTTCTGGTAATGGCATAAGATCATCCTTTCTATGTTAAAAATCGGAAAAAATATGCTGATATTATTATTATACCCGGGTGGGAAGGAGAAGTAAACGGAGACCGGAAAATTTACCGGGAATCTCATGGAATATGAGCATACTTTGTTGACTAGTGAAATAGAAATATGTTTACTACAGAAATGCGTGAATTGTTAATATAAAAACGAACTAAATTTGTGCAAAATGTACAAAATAGAAAAGTAAAAAATAGTTAATATAGAGAAAATGCGTGTGCTGGAGTAAAATAATGTTTACTTTTACCAAGTAAAATGCTATATTAATTTTACCTAATAAAGCGAAAGGGAGGAAAACAAAATGAAAAGAAAATTGGCGGTAGTTTGTATCATGGCGTTATCCACGACAGCAATTCTTGCAGGATGCGGCGGAAGCGGCGATGGCGGATCAGACAGCGGAAAGACTCAGATCCGTTTTGCTACATGGGACGTAGCGGAGGACGTTGACAAACAGCAGGAACTTGTGGACAAGTTCAACGAGGAGCACGATGATATCGAAGTGACACTGGAAGCGTACGGAAGTGATTTCGATACCAAGATCAGTGCCGGAATGGGATCCGGAGATACACCAGATGTTATGTACATGTGGAATTACCCGGCTTACTACGATGGACTGGAGCCGCTTGACGACTACATCGCAGAAGAGGGCGACGAGTACAAATCCAACTTCTATGACACACTCTGGGATTACAACATGATGGAAGGAAGTACATATGGTATCCCGGTTGGATTCACAACACATTGTCTCTTCTACAACAAAGACATCTTTGATGAAGCAGGTGTGGAATATCCGACAGCAGACTGGACATGGGATGACCTGCAGGCAGCTGCAAAGACAATCTCCGAGAAGACAGACGCAAAAGGATTCTCTTTCCAGATGAAACCGGACCCGTATGACTTTGAAATGTATCTGTGGAGCAATGGCACATCTTACTGTGATGAAAACGGAGAAATGGACGGATACATCAACTCTGAAGAATCACAGGAAGTATTCCAGATGTTCCAGGATATGGAAAAAGATGAATATGCAACTTCAACAGAAGGTGACGGTACAGACGAATTCCGTGCCGGCAGCACAGCAATGTATGTATATGGTTCCTGGGCAATCAATACACTTAATGAAGACGGTGTAAACTACGGCGTGACAACAATTCCGGCATTCGCAGATGCAGGACAGGATTCTGTCAGCATCCTGAGTTCTTCCGGTCTGTCCATGTCCAAAGACAGCGAACACAAAGACGCCGCATGGGAATTCATTAAATACTGGACAAACGAAGAATGCAACAAAGCACGTATCGGTACAGAGCTTCCGGTTCTGAATACGGTCGTAGAATCCGAAGGAATCATGGAACAGGAAGAATATGCTCCATTCTACACCATGCTGGAACAGAGCCAGGGACACACACCTGCAAGCTTCCTGATTGATAGCTGGTCTGAAGTGGCTGAGAATCTTCAGCTTTCTTTTGAACAGATCTTCAATCCAAGCTCTCTTCAGCCTGTAGATAAGGCACTGGAGAGCGCAGTTCAATAGGAAACCAATGGGAGGAGGACAGCCTCCTCCCATATTTAGGAGAGATCGATATGAAGAAAAAGAAATTTTTAAAAACAGCGACTCCTTATTTCTTTATCCTGCCATGGATCATCGGATTCCTCGTATTTACGTTTGGACCGCTTTTGCTGTCATTGATCATGAGCTTCTTTGACTGGCCGCTGACAGGAGAGAAAGTATTTGTCGGCCTTGGAAATTACATTGAAATGTTTACCCAGGATGACCAGGTGCTCAAATCACTTGGAATCAGTTTACGTTACGCGGCAATCTTCGTTCCGCTCAACCTGATTCTTGCCCTGTTCCTGGCGATGCTGATTACGCAGCCTCTTCGCGGCGTGAAGGTTTACCGTGCGATCTTTTATATCCCGGCGGCAATCTCAAGCGTTGCGATCTCCATTATCTGGAGCTGGATTCTGAACAGTGACTACGGTGTTTTAAACTATCTTTTGTCACTGATCGGAATCGAGGGACCGGACTGGCTGGTTGACCCGGCCTGGGCGATTTTTGCCGTTATTCTGGCAAGTGCGTTTGGTGTCGGAACCATGATGCTGATTTTCTATACGGATATGAAAAATATCTCCACTGAGATTTATGAAGCTGCTTCCATCGACGGAGCGGGTCCGGCGAGAAAATTCTTCAGCATCACACTGCCGATCATCACGCCGACATTGTTGTTTAACCTGATTACGTCCATTATCAGTTCTTTCCAGCAGGTAACGCTCGTTATGCTGCTGACAGGAGGCGGACCGCTTCAGTCCACCTACTTCTACGGACTGATGACATACAACAATGCCTTCAAACACCACAAGATGGGCTACGCCAGCGCCAACGCATGGGTAATGTTCATCATTATCCTTCTGCTTACCGCTCTGGTATTCAAATCATCTTCCGCGTGGGTATTCTATGAATCTGAAGTCAAAGCAGATAACAAGAAGAAAAAAAGGGGAGGTAAATAAGTATGAAGATGTCAAAAAAATCGAAGGTTGTTCTCTACATCCTTCTGACTATCGTTGCCGTTTACTTCCTGGCACCATTTTTATACATGCTGCTCACAACCTTTAAGACAGAAGGAGAGGCAATCGCGTATCCGCCGAGCCTTTTCCCGAAAGAGTGGCATTTTGAAAACTACAGCGAAGCATGGGCTTCACAGCCGTTCGGAACTTACTTTCTGAATTCTGTAATCGTCACTGTTATGACGACACTTGGAACCGTGCTGTCCAGTTCACTGGTGGCCTACGGATTTGCGAGATTCAAATTTAAAGGGAAAAATATTCTCTTTATGATTCTTCTTGCAACCATGATGATTCCGTGGGATGTTACCATGATCCCGCAGTACATGGAATTCAATCTGTTCGGATGGATCAACACACTGCTTCCGCTGATTGTGCCGACCTGGTTCGGGTCTGCCTACAATATCTTCCTGATGAGGCAGTTCCTCATGGGAATTCCAAAGGACTATGAAGAAGCGGCACGCCTTGACGGCGCGAATTCATTCCAGATTTACTGGAAGATTTTCATGCCGATCCTGAGACCGTGTCTGATCATGGTAGGAGTTCTGAACATGCTCACCGTATGGAACGACTACCTTGGACCATTGATTTTCCTGCAGGACAGAACGAAGTACACACTTGCGCTCGGTCTTGCATCCTTCAAGGGCGTACATACAACGGCCATTATTCCAATGCTGTGCATTACGGTAGTCATGATTATCCCTCCGATTCTCGTGTTTATCTTTGCACAGAAATACATCGTAGAAGGAACAAGCGGTTCCATCAAATAGCATTTTTATAAGAAAAGGGCAGCCTGATAGAAGGCTTCGGCCGACAGCCGGATATTCTATCCGACTGCCCTGACTGGTATTTCATAACGAGTAACTGACAAAAGGAGTATGACATATGACACAGAGAAGAAAAAAGAGATGGGAGAATCAGGAACTGATATCCATGGGGAGAAGAGAGGCAAGAACCGCTTTTTATGATGATTCTCTTACAAAAATCAGCCTGAATGGGGAATGGCGTTTCCTGTATCTGGACGCACCGGAGCTTTCACCGGAAGGATTCCAGACACCGGGTGCGGCAGAAGGCTGGGATACGATTGACGTCCCTTCTGTATGGCAGCTTCGCGGGTACGACCATATGCACTATACAGATGTTTTATATTTGTTCCCTGTGAATCCGCCGTTTGTTCCTACGGAAAATCCGACGGGAATCTACAAAAAAAGCATCTGTCTGGATGCTGCATGGCTGAAAAATGATACAATTCTGAAATTTCACGGAGTAGACAGTGCGTTTGATGTCTGGGTGAACGGAGAGCATGTCGGATACAGCAAAGTAAGCCGGCTACCTTCCGAGTTTGATATCACTTCCTGCGTGAAAGAAGGAGAAAATGATATCACAGTCAGAGTATACAAGTGGTCAGACGGAACTTATCTGGAAGATCAGGATATGTGGTGGCTTTCCGGAATCTATCGCGACGTGGAACTGATCAACGAGCCGAAACAGGTGATTCTGGACTGCCGTGTGGACGCAGGACTGGATGATGCCATGGAGACAGGAATCTTTACCATGGATATTACCTTAAAACAGCCGTCCGGTAAGGGATCCTGGGTGCTTTCCTACCATGAGGAGGAAGTGCTCAAAG
Source organism: Sellimonas catena (assembly GCF_027924685.1). NCBI lineage: Bacteria > Bacillati > Bacillota > Clostridia > Lachnospirales > Lachnospiraceae > Sellimonas > Sellimonas catena. The sequence goes on along the minus strand of NZ_BSBO01000037.1, from coordinate 10,381 downwards.
GAACTTACGAAACAGAAGACGGAAAGGCTCATATTGAAGCGCAGATTCCGAACGTGCACAAGTGGACAGCGGAGACGCCGGAACTTTACGATCTTACGGTGACCGCAGGAGAAGATGCCGTTTCAATCCGCCCGGGTTTCCGACGTGTAGAGATCAAGGATAACCAGTTCCTTGTAAATGGACAGGTGATTCTTCTCAATGGAGCGAACCACCACGACTATGATCCGGAAGAAGGACGGACAGTCAGCTATGAAAGAATGAAAGAAGATATTCTTCTGATGAAGCAGTACAACATCAATGCCGTACGCTGCTCCCACTATCCGTCTAACGAATATTTTTATGATCTGTGCGATGAGTACGGACTGTATGTGATCGATGAGGCGGATCTGGAATGCCACGGATTTGAGTGGACAGGAAACTACAAATGGATTTCCGATGATCCGGGCTGGAGAGAAGCATACGTGGACCGGAGTGTCCGTATGGTGAAAAGAGACCGGAACCATCCTTGTATCATCATGTGGTCCATGGGCAACGAATCCAGTTTCGGATGTAATTTCCGCAGTGCGGCAGAAGAAATCAGAAAACTGGACAGCACAAGACTGATTCATTATGAAGGAGATTTTGAGGCGGAAGTGACAGATGTTTACTCCACCATGTATACAAGACTCAAGGGACTCAAAGAAATTGCGGAAACCGAGATGAAAGGGAACAAACCGCATGTAATGTGCGAGTACGGCCATGCAATGGGAAATGGACCGGGAGGACTGAAAGCCTACCAGGATATGTTCCGAAAATACAAAAGGCTGCAGGGCGGCTTTATCTGGGAGTGGTATGACCACGGAATCCGTGTGGAAGAGAATGAAACTTCCTATTATAAATACGGCGGATGCTTTGGAGATTTTCCGACCAACAGCAACTTCTGCATCGACGGCGTATTGATGCCGGACCGGACACCGTCACCTGCCCTTCTGGAGTACAAGCAGGTCATTGCTCCGGTAGAGATTCACAAGGTACCGGACAGCCGGACACAGATCCTTCTGAAAAACTACTATGATTTCTTATCACTGGATCATGTAGTACTTTGCTGGGCACTGGAGGAGAATGGAAAGGCAGTACAGGAAGGAGAAATCCGTACGTTATCTGCGCTTCCTCATGAATCCGAAACAGTGGACATTCCGGTCAAACCGTTCGAGATCCGGAAGAATAAAGACTACTACCTTCATATCAAGGTATGCCAGAAATACGATACAAACTATGCACCGGCAGGCCATGAAATCGCGGCAAAACAGTTTGATCTTGAGATCCGTCAGGATGAATTTGCGGCAAGAGCTGCAGGAAATGAGCTTACAGTTACTGAAGAAAACGGCATTCTTACCGTAGCAAACGACCGGATCACAGCAAAATTCCATACGGTATTCGGAACTCTGGCCGCATTGGAAAAAGACGGAAAGACATACCTGACAAAAGGACCGGTTATGAACCTGTACCGGGCAACGATCGACAATGATATGTACAAGAAAGACGACTGGATGAATAAGTACTTTATCCAGAAGGGAAGCGAACAGACAGAAGACTTCTCATGGGAAAAGAAAGAAAATGCAGTTGTTGTGACGATCGACAAGTATTTCGGATGCCTGAATCAGTCCTGGGGATTTGAGTGCTCTTATGTGTACACCGTATATTCCGGCGGACAGGTGAAGGTACAGCTTACAGGAAAGACTGTTCAGAATGGAAAAGAAGAGCCGGCATTCCTTCCTCGGATCGGCGTGATCATGGAGGCGGACGGAAGTCTTCAGAACACAGCATGGTACGGCCTTGGACCACAGGAAAATTATCCGGACAGCCATGCGGCAGCATCCATGGGAATTTACGAAAGCACCGTAGACGGAATGCAGACCAGTTATGTGTATCCGCAGGAAAACGGACACAGAGAACAGGTGAAATGGTTTGCGCTGTCTGATGAAACAAAGACACTGCTCTGCCGGACGGAAGGCGGACTAGGAATGAACCTTTCCAACTGTACGGATGAAAGTCTGGAAAAAGCGCGCTATCCGCACGAAATCGAAAGAAGCAGCGATGTGGTGATTCATCTGGACTACCGTCACTCCGGACTTGGAAGCAACAGCTGCGGCGAAGAACAGCTGGAAGAATATAAGGTAAAAAGACAGGATTTTGCAATGACATTTACATTGGAAATTGTCGGACGGGATGAAATCCTGGAAGAAACCGGAAAACAATATCTGGACTAGAAAAGGGGAAAAGAAACAATGATCAGAGACCGATTTTCAGAGAACTTGAGAAATGACATGAGCACGGATGAGTGGCTGATCTGCCAGGACGAGTATGATCCGCAGGAAAATCTGAAAAACGAAAGCCTGTTTGCCCTCTCCAACGGGTATCTGGGCATTCGAGGAAGTTTTGAAGAAGGAACAAAGATCACGCTTCCGTATCTGTATGTCAATGGAGTGTTTGATAAATCCGAAACATTCATGAGAGAGCTGGCAGCACTGCCGAACTGGCTTGGAATCCGCCTTTATGTGGAAAAAGAGCTGATCGGCATCGAAAACTGCGAGATCATGGAATTCTCCAGAGTACTGGACATGAAGCATGCCGTTCTTTCCAAGCAGTATGTGCTCAAAGACAGAAAAGGACGCATCACTAAGATTGAAGGACGCAGGTTTGTGAGCCGGAACAATGTACACAGAATGGCGATCGAGCTTTTTGTGACACCGGTGAACTATGAAGGAATCATCGAAGTGGAAAATATCATAGACGGAACGATCATCAACTTCTATGATGCGCCTCGTTTCAAAGTAAAACACATGTATCTGACAGCAAATGAAAAGCTGGGCGAGCACGGTGTTTACATGGAATCCGCAACGAGAGACCGTCATCTCCATGTGGGATGCGGATGCGTGCTGGAAGCGTACCGCGGAGAAGAGAAGATCATGAGAAACCGGATGTTCAATGCGTTCGGTGAGCAGGCTGTGGAATTTGGAGATTTTACAGCAGCAGAAGGAGAGACAATCCGTCTTGTGAAATATGTTTCCATGTATACAGAAAGAGAGTGCCCGACCTATGCGCTCCATACGACCATCAAAGAAGAAGTGGACCGTTTCAGTGAAGACGGATTTGAAGCGGAGCTGGAAAAACACAGCAAAGTGTACGACAACATGTGGGAAGAGGCGGATGTACGCTTTGAAGGCGACCCGGAACTGAACCGTGCAGTACGGTTTAATATCTTCCACCTGATGAGTACCGGAAATGAGACGGATGACAGAGTCAGCGTCGGAGCAAAACTTCTGACCGGGGAAGAGTACGGTGGACATGCATTCTGGGATATCGAACTTTTCATGCTTCCGTTTTTCTCCTACGTATTCCCGCAGATGGCACAGAACATGGAAAACTACCGCTATCACCTTCTGGACGCGGCAAGAGACAACGCAAAGAAAAATGGCTATAAAGGCGCGCAGTATCCGTGGGAATCCGCAGACGACGGAACTGAGCAGTGCCCGGACTGGACGATCGAGCCGGACGGAACCTGCTACCGCTGCTATGTGGCTGTCTATGAGCACCATGTGACAGCGGATGTGGCTTACGGAATCTATGATTATGTACGGATCACAAAAGATATGGACTTCCTCTATGGAAGAGGAGCAGAAATCCTCACAGAGACCGCAAGATTCTGGGCAAGCCGCTGCGAATACATTGCCGAAAAAGACCGGTATGAGATCAATCAGGTAACCGGACCGGATGAATGGCATGAACCGGTAAACAACAACCTGTATACCAACTATTTCGCAAGATGGAACCTCCGCTATGTAATGGCGCTGATCCAGAAGATGAAAGAAGAAAAACCGGAAGCGTACGCTGCACTCGTAGAAAAGACCGGACTCAAAGACGAAGAGCTTACATTCTGGGAAGAAGTACAGAGCAAGATCTATCTTCCAAGAAAAGAAGGCACCAACCTTCTGGAACAGTTTGAAGGCTACTTCCAGTTAAAAGACGTTGTCATTGACCAGTACGATGAAAATGACTGGCCGATCCGTCCGGCAATTCTTAATACCTGCAAAAAACAGGAGACACAGATTCTGAAACAGCCGGATGTCGTACTGCTTCTGCATCTGCTTGGTGAAGAGTTTGAACCGGAACTGATGAAGGAAAACTACGATTACTATGAGAAACGTACTCTGCACGGATCTTCCTTAAGCCCGAGTATCTATTCTGTAATGGGACTGAAAGTGGGAGATGATTCCAGGGCATACCGGTATCTGAAACGTGCGGCATTCATCGATCTTCTGAACCTGCAGAAGAATACGAGAGAAGGAATTCATGCGGCAAATGCCGGCGGCGTATGGCAGACAATCGTCTTCGGATTTGCAGGAGTATCCATCGATAAGGATGGCATTTTAAGCGTGAAACCGAACATGCCGAAAGAGTGGAGTTCCCTTTCCTTCCGGCTTCATTATGACAATGCATGGCTGGAAATCCATACGGATGGAGAAAACAATGCAGCAGTGAAGAGGCTGGAAGGAAATCCGGTACAGGTGAAAATCAACGGAACTACAGAAGAAGTATAGTGGAGGAAATATTAATGAAATATCAGGCGGTAATTTTCGACCTGGATGGTGTGATCTGTTCTACAGATACATACCATTACCAGGCATGGAAAGCAATTGCGGATGAACTGAAAATCCCATTTAACGAGACGATCAACCACAGACTGCGCGGAGTCAGCCGGATGGAAAGCTTCGAGATCATTCTGGAAAAATACGACAAAGAAATGAGCCGGGAAGAAAAGGTATCATGGACAGAAAAGAAAAACGAGATCTACAAAGAGCTCTTAAAGAACATGAGTCCGGCGGATCTTTCCGAAGAAGTAAAATCCACACTGGATGCGCTCCGCGAAAAAGGGCTGCTGCTTGCGATCGGTTCTTCCAGCAAAAATGCAGGATTCATCCTGGGACAGCTGGGACTTGGCGAATATTTTGATGCCGTTTCTGACGGAAACAACATCACAAAATCCAAGCCGGATCCGGAAGTGTTTGTAAAAGCAGCACAGTTTATCGGAAAAGAGCCGGAAGTCTGCCTTGTTGTAGAAGATGCGAAGGCGGGAGTGGAAGCAGCCAAAGCCGGCGGAATGGATTGCGCGGCGATCGGAGATGCGGTAAAATGTGGAATGGCAGAGCACAATCTGAGCACATTTGCGGATCTGCTTCAGGTGGTGCAGGAATCCTAAAAGACAGAAAGAGTGAAAGAAAATGAATGAGGAATTTTTAAACAGGCTTCTAAAAAGCATTTCTGTATCCGGGTATGAAGAACCGGTGCAGGAGGCGGTCAAAATGGAAATGAAGGAGTACACGGATGAAATCCGGGAGGATGAGATGCACAATCTTGTCTGTGTGATAAATCCGGAACATCCTGTACGGATCATGCTGTCCGCCCATGCGGATGAGATCGGTCTGATGATCTCCAATATCACGGAAGAGGGGACACTTCAGGTGATTGACAGAGGCGGAATCGTGACTCATACATATCCGGGACAGCAGGTGATTGTACATTCCCAAAAGGGCGATGTTTACGGTGTGGTAGAGGCGTACCGGGATCTTTTGAAAAAAAGCGATCTGAGCACAAAAGACTTCGTGATTGATATCGGCGCTAAAGACCGGGAAGATGCATTGAAGTATGTAGACCTGGGAGATCCGATCGTTTTGGATACCCATATCCGGAAACTGGCAAACGGAAGAATATCAGCAAGGGCTCTGGATGACAGAATCGGTGTCTACATTATTATGGAAGCATTGAAGCGTGCCAGGGAAAGAGGCTGCAAGGCCGGTGTTTATGCGGCTTCCACGACAGGGGAAGAGACGACAAAGACCGGAGCTTACTGGTGCAGCACAAGAATCCGTCCGACACTTGCTATTGTCGTAGATGTGACTTACACAAGCGACTGTATCGGCATGAATCCGGCTGAGATGGGAACTGTGGAACTTGGAAAGGGACCGGTTCTCTGCAACAGCCCGATTGTTGTAAAAGAATGGAACCAAAAGCTGGAAGACTGTGCCAAAGAAGCAGGAATTCCTGTTCAGAGAGAAGCGGCGAGCAGACTCAGTTATACAGATGCGGACAAGATTCATTTTTCAAATGAAGGGGTTCCGGTTGTTCTTGTATCCATTCCGCTTCGGTATATGCATATGCCGTGCGAAGTGGCGGATGAGAATGATGTGGAGAACTGTATTGAGCTGATTGCCCGGTTTTTAACCGCATATCAGGCGGAATAAAAAATACAAATGCGAGAGGACATGCGAAAACACGGCGGTTGCGGCCGAAAAACAGATGTGTTAGAATAGACTAGAGTTTATACAGGGGGATTGGAGTATCATGGCTACGATCAAAGAAATTGCTGAAATTGCAGGGGTTTCAGTCACAACCGTCTCGCGTGTCCTGAATTTTGATGATACCTTGAATGTGCAGGACGAAACAAAGCGGAGAGTGTTTGAAGCAGCGGACAGGCTGGAATATCAGATCAAGGATAAAAAGAGGAAAAAGAGAAAACTGAAACTGGGGCTTCTTTGTACTTATTCACCGGAAGAAGAACTGGAGGATACCTATTATCTTTCCATACGGATCGCGGTGGAGAAGAAACTTGACAAAGAAGGATTTAAGAAAGTGACGATTACATCAGAGGATGCAGTGGAGGATGTGGCAAAATTGGACGGAATTATCTGTATTGGCACATTCAGCAAAAGCATGGTGGAGAAAATCCGGATGTTTGGCAGACCGGCTGTATTTATTGATGCGGTGGGAGATGCAGAGCTGTTTGATTCCATCGTAGTCAATCTGAAATATTCTGTCACAAAAGTCATGGACTATCTTGTGGATGCCGGACATGAGAAGATTGCGTTTATCGGCGGCAGAGATATCGATTCTGACGGAAAAGAGATTATGGATATGCGGATGCCGATCTTTGCTTCCTATTTAAAGGAGAAAAATCTGTTACGCGAAGAATATGTCAAAATCGGAGGATTTACGCCAAAACAGGGCTATCGGATGGGGAAGGAAGTATTGTCGGTAAAGGACCGTCCGACGGCGATTTTCTGTGCAAACGATTCTCTGGCGATCGGATGCTACAAAGCGGTTCAGGAAGCCGGTTTGAAAGTGCCGGATGATATCAGCGTAGTCGGATTCAACGACATTTCCATGACCAAATATCTCGTTCCGCCTCTGACCACTGTTCATGTACCGGTGGATTTCATGGCGGAAACGGCGGTAGGTCTCCTTTCCGAACGGATCAATACAAACAGAGAGATCAGCATGCATGTTTCCGTTCCTGCAAAACTGATTATCAGAGAAAGCGTAAGTAGGAGAAAGGACTAAAAACAGTATATGAAAACACATAAAGTAAGAAATTCGCTGCTGCTGCTTTTGACAGCATTTATCTGGGGGACGGCATTTGTGGCGCAGAGTGTGGGGATGGACTATGTCGGCCCGTTCACTTATACCTGTGTCCGGTCCCTGATCGCGGGGATAATGCTGATCCCTTGCATTGCGTTTTTAAATAAAGTAAATCCGAATCTGGAAGAAAAGAAGATCTGCCAGGATGAGACAAAGAAAAAGGCATATCAGAAAACACTGCTGATCGGCGGTATCTGCTGCGGAGCAGCCCTCGGGGTAGCCAGCAGCCTTCAACAGATCGGAATTTTGCATACAACAGTAGGAAAGGCAGGATTTATCACTACCTTTTACATTATCATGGTACCGATTATCGGACTCTTCTTTAAGAAACGGTGCGGACTGAATGTCTGGATCGGAGTTGTATTTGCTCTGGCAGGGCTTTATTTCCTCTGCATCACGGAAGGATTCTCCATAGGATACGGAGATACGATGGTATTTTTATGTGCGCTGGCATTTTCCATCCATATTCTTGTGATTGACCATTTTACCGGGCTGGTGGATGGTGTGAAAATGTCATGCATCCAGTTTTTTGTGGCGGCAATTGTCAGCGGAATCGGAATGGTCCTGTTTGAAAATCCGGATTTCGGCAATATCCTGGCAGCATGGCTTCCGATCCTCTACGCAGGAGCACTTTCAAGCGGAGTTGGATATACGCTCCAGATCATCGGACAGAAGGGCATGAACCCGACGATCGCGTCCCTGATCCTGAGCCTGGAATCCGTCATCTCCGTTCTGGCAGGAATGGTTGTTCTAGGAGAAAGTCTGACATCCAGAGAAATTCTCGGATGTGTTCTCATGTTTATCGCCATCATACTGGCACAGCTGCCGGAGAAGAAAAAGGCTGCTTAACATGAATTTTACAAAGATTTAACATAAAACTCAAAAACTATTGACACTCCTGATTTCTTTCCGATACAATAAAAATCAGTGCAGCTTAACAGAACGCACAAGGAGAAAGAATATCAGGAGGAACATCACAAATGAAACCGGAATATGTGTTTATGCTGCTCGGAGGGCTTGGGCTCTTTCTGTGCGGAATGCAGATGATGAGCAGCAATCTGGAGGCAGTGGCAGGTGACCGATTGAAAGGAATCCTGGAAAAGCTGACTTCCAACCGGATACTTGGAGTACTTGTCGGAGCTGTCATCACGGCGGTGATCCAGTCTTCATCAGCAACGACCGTCATGGTGGTCGGGTTTGTAAATTCAGGGCTGATGACTCTCAGACAGGCTGTATGGATTATCATGGGAGCCAATATCGGCACCACGATCACCGGACAGCTTGTCGCGCTGGACATCGGGACGATTGCTCCGCTGTTTGCTTTTGCCGGAATCGCAATCGGCATGTTTTCAAAGAAGAGAAACGTGCAGAATGTCGGAAGCATCATCGCGGGGCTCGGCGTACTGTTCATCGGACTTGGCATGATGAGTGATGCCATGGTTCCGATGAGAGATTCGGAAATGTTTGTCAATGCGCTGACAAGTTTTTCCAACCCGCTGATCGGAATCCTCGCGGGTGCTGTTTTCACGGCGGTGATCCAGTCCTCGTCCGCATCGGTCGGAATTCTTCAGGCACTTGCTTTAAGCGGCCTGATCGACATTCACAGTGCGGTTTTCGTTCTGTTCGGACAGAATATCGGGACCTGTATCACATCCCTTATTGCTTCGGTCGGAATGAACCGGAACGCAAAGAGGACAACCGTGATCCATTTTATGTTCAATGTCATCGGAACCATCATCTTTGTCACACTTTGTCTGGTAACACCGCTTACGGATGTGGTGGCGGGATGGACACCGGGGCATCCGGCTTCCCAGATCGCAAACATGCATACGTTGTTTAATGTCGTAACAACTATCATTCTGATGCCGTTTGGAAATGGACTTGCATCTCTGGCGGAGAAAATTCTTCCGGACCAGAAGGAAGAGGCCCGCATTCAGCCGGATGACGAGCAGTGGCTGAACGAAATCATGAGTTCCCAGCACGTACTGGGATCCTCCGCAATCGCGGTCAACAGCCTGATGGAAAATGTCGGCAGTATGTATACTCTTGCCAGAGAAAACGTGGTGAAAGGATTTGACATGATCCTTACCGGTGATGACAGCCGGTTTGCCGAGGTGGAAGAGACAGAAAACACGATCGACCTCTATAACATAAATATCTCCAGACGTCTCTCCAGAGTTCTCGCAATCGAACACAGTCCGGCGGAGACAAAGAAGCTCAACAGCATTTTCCAGATTGTCGGAAATGTAGAACGGGTGGGGGACCATGCCATGAATTTTGCAGAGCACGCTGCTTCCATCAAGAAAAAAGGGCTGAAGCTTTCAGAAGAGACGATTGGAGAATTAAAAGAAATGAGGGAGCAGTGCCGGAAAGCATTTGAACGTATGGAACTTTCCGGGCAGACCGACCCGACACAGCTTTTGGTGGATGCGGTCAGTTTCGAACGCGCGGTGGATGATATCACGGAGCGGTGCCGGAATCGGCAGGTGGAACGGATTCACAGCCATGCATGCGAGATCGAAAGCGCAGTACTGTATTCGGAGATTCTGATCGATTATGAAAGAATCGGGGATCATATGAGAAATATTGCGGAAGCATACGCCCAGCAGAATGCGTAGAAGCGGATAGAAGAAAGCAAAAGAACAGAAGAAAAGAAAGGACAGACATACTGTCCGGAACAGGGAAGCGCCTGCACAAAATTGTTTTGTGCAGGCGCTTTTCTATGATAATGCAAAAATATTGTGAAAAAAATTAATCAATTCTTCATATTGTTTTTATGGCATTTACAGTTTCAGGGCGTATAACCTGACTTTTGCAGATAAAGAGAATTAAAAATGGCCGTAATCCCAGTATTTATGCGGGACTACGGCCTTGTTATTTTGTCATTTTTTCATGGTGTTTTTTCTATTTTTTTGTCTTTGCCAAA
>NZ_BSBO01000036.1:0-42474 GCF_027924685.1 Sellimonas catena | reverse complement strand
AGAGCATTCTGTTAAAAAGAAACATAAAATGATCAGATAAAGTCCGAGCTGAATTGTCTGAAAATAAAAGAAATAAACTGATATCAAAAAAAGAAGAAAAAGTGCCAACGATTACTTGACACATACAAACCAAAAAAAGTGGTTGCATATTTTGAAAAAATGTATATAATAATATTTGTGCCTGTTGGAGAGACATCATGGTAAGACATCGTGCAGGACAGGCCGGAATAGCTCAGTCGGTAGAGCACTTCACTCGTAATGAAGGGGTCGTCGGTTCAAGTCCGATTTCCGGCTTACAGAAAAAAGAGTCGTAATTTCAGGAGATTCACAGAATCCAGGGAGTTACGGTTCTTTTTTGCTATTAAGAGGAAAAGATAATATAGAAAAGAGGAAACAAAAATGAGAACAATGGAATTTAAAATGGAACGTCCGGGACTGATCGAAGAAGGTCAGGAAGCGGAAATCACGGAACTGCAGGCACTTGGAGGATACAGTTATCTGATTGAACCATCGGTTGCCATGAGCGGCCTGTATAAAAGCTGGGACCGCCTGAAGTCAAGAAAAGGAACGGTAAAAGAAATTAAAGAAACAGACAGGGGTTACTATGTAACAATGGAATTTCAGGAATAAAGGTGCAGTGAATCACACTGGCAATGATTGGAAGGACCGGATCCATTGTTGATTTTGACAGTGATTATGAGGTGTGATAAGATAGAGAACGTAGTATGCGTAAAATGAATCAATGAAAGGAATGAAAGTACAGATGAGGAGGAATGTGCATAAGCTACTGGGGCTCGGCCTCAGTCTATGCTTGATTTTAGGAGGTTCCCTTGGCCCGGCATCGACAGGATACGCGGCAGATACCTCCGGAGAAGAGATTGCAACGGTAGAAGCATCAGAGCAGTCACAGGATATACAGGAAGATACTGTACAGCCTGAGACGCAGAATGAAGATGCGGAGCCGGATGTGCAGGAGAGTGATGCTTCCGGGCAGGAGCAGCAGACACAGCAGGATGCTTCCGGAGAGCAGGAAACGACTCAGCCGGCAGAAGGAACAACAGAAAGTGAAAGCACAGAGCCGGAAAAGGCAGATACGGCTGAAACAGCTGATACAGAAGTGCCTGAGACACGGGAGACAGAACCGGAAGAGTTAAAGGAAAACAGTTTCCGGTATCAAAACGGAGAACCGGTTCATCAGCCGCAGGTTTACTCCAGAGCTGCATCCTATCCGTATGCATGGGAGAAAGTCAACGGAAAATATATGAACAGCATCGGACAGGTGATTGAAGGTGCGACAAAGAAAGGAATTGATGTCAGCCATCATCAGGGAACGATTGACTGGCAGAAAGTGAAGAATGACGGGATTGATTTCGCCATTATCCGCTGCGGATACGGTGGAAATTACACATCCTACGATGACAGGCAGTGGCTGCGGAACGTATCCGAATGTGAACGTCTGGGAATTCCATACGGGGTTTACCTGTATTCCTATTCGGAAAATACAGAAGATGCAAAAAGCGAAGCGGCTCATGTGCTGCGGCTTTTAGAAGGTCACAATCCGGCATATGGAGTGTACTATGATCTGGAAGATGAGAATACGACCGGAACGGTAAGCAATACCACGATCGGAACCATTGCCAAGACATTCTGTGATCAGGTTTCCGCATCCGGATATAAGGTGGGAATTTATGCCAGCAAATACTGGTGGCAGTATAAACTGACCTCTTCTGTTTTCAAAAATGAAAAATGGTCCAAATGGGTTGCACAGTATAATACTTCCTGTACCTATGAGGGGACCTATGATATGTGGCAGTGTACTTCCGAGGGAAGTGTCAGCGGCATCAACGGGTTTGTAGACTTGAATTTCTGGATGAGCGATTCAGAACCGGATGAGAATGCAGTGAGTGTATCCGACAGAAATATCATCTCCGGCAGCGCCCATATGCAGGACTATGGCTGGCTGAATTCAGTAAAGAACGGAGTGCAGATCGGCGTGACGGGCGAGTCCAGGCGGCTTGAGGCATTTAAGCTCAGCATCGGAAGCGGTTATGGAGATCTGGGTGTACGCTATACGTCCTTTGTGGAAGATAAAGGATGGCAGACTTACGCCGCAGGCGGACAGGTATCCGGTACGACAGGACAGAACAGAGCCGTTCAGGCAGTGAAGATTGAGCTGACCGGAACGCAGGCAAAAAATTATGATATTTATTATCGTGCCCATGTACAGGACTATGGCTGGCTTGGCTGGGCAAAAAACGGTGCCGCAGCGGGAACAACCGGCTATGAGAAACGGATGGAGGCTCTTCAGATTGCAGTAGTTCCAAAAGGATCCGCTGCGCCGGGATCTACTTCCAATGTCTACAAAGAGAAGGCGGTAACCGGAGGAGTCGGTTATGAGACTCACATGCAGACATACGGCTGGAGAGCGATGACGCTTAACGGTGCAACAGGCGGTGTCGTTGGCGAGTCCAAACGAATGGAAGCCTTCAAGGTAGATCTTCTGTACCCGCAGTACAGCGGAGATGTCGAATACAGATCCTATGTGCAGAACAAAGGCTGGCTTGGCTGGGTGAAAAACGGTACAATGAGCGGAACTTCTGGACAGGGACTCCGCATGGAGGCGGTTCAGATCCGTTTAACCGGCGAGATGGCAAAGAAATATGATATTTACTATCGCGTACATACACAGGACTTCGGCTGGCTTGGCTGGGCGAAAAACGGAGCAGGTGCAGGATCGTCCGGATACAGCAGACGGATTGAAGGAATTCAGATCAAGCTTGTGGCAAAAGGAGCAGCAGCTCCTGGAAGCACCTCCGGGGCATTCAAAGACAGAACTACGATTCAGAACGTAGTATACCAGGCTCATATGCAGGATTATGGCTGGTATACAACCGCGTTTAACGGTTCAACCGGCGGTGTGACCGGCGCCGCAAAGCGGATGGAAGCTTTGAAAATCAGCCTTGAAAATACAGCATACACCGGTGGAATCCAGTACCGGGCACATGTCCAGAATATCGGCTGGCAGAGCTGGAAGAGCAATGGAGCTGTTTCCGGAACAGAAGGGAAGAAACTTCGGATGGAAGCGGTTCAGATTCAGCTGACCGGTGAAATGGCAAAGAAATATGACATCTATTACCGGGTGCATGTACAGGATTATGGCTGGCTTGGCTGGACGAAAAACGGAGCAAAGGCCGGCACGGAAGGACTGAGCAGGCGGATGGAAGGAATTCAGATTCAGCTTGTAGAAAAAGGAAAAACAGGTCCGACAGGCGGCGGAACTGCATTCCGTACAAAATAAATGGATAAAGAAAAGGAAAGGGCAGGATCACAAGAGAAGGATCCTGCCCTTTCTGCAGGAGTTCTTCACAGGACTTTCCGGCAGAGACGTTCCAGAAGCCCGATGACCGCATACAGGACCATCGCCATGATACAAAGAAGGATGATAGACATTAACAGCCAATCCATTTTAAATACCTGGCTGGAGTAGATGATCAGATATCCAAGCCCTTCTCTGGCTGCCAGAAATTCACCGATGATGACACCGACAAGGCAGAGACCAATGTTTACCTTCATGTTGCTGATAATGGCAGGTACGGCAGACGGCAGCACGACTTTGGTAAGGGCATGCAAGGATGTACCATGGAGGGTGTAGATCAGCTTGAGTTTATTTTTATCCGTCCCTGTAAAGCAGGTGTAAAGTGTCATAATGCTTCCAAAGACAGCCACAGACATTCCGGCCACAATAATTGTTGTCCGGTCTGCGCCAAGCCATACAATGAGAAGCGGTGCAAGAGCAGACTTTGGAAGACTGTTTAAAACGACCAGATAAGGCTCCAGAACCGCGGAAAGTTTTCTGGAAAACCAGAGCAGGACAGCAGCAAGGATGCTGATGCCGGTGACAAGAAGAAAACTGACGATCGTTTCATACAGCGTGACCGAAAGATGCGGGAAAATACTCTTATCCGCTGCCATAGATAAGAAACAGGTTAGAATTTTGGATGGGCTGCTGAAAATAAAAGAATCGATGATTCCCTCGCCTGCAGTCCATTCCCAGAGAACAAGAAAGAGGACCAGAACGGCGATGCGGAAAAACAGGACAAGGCGCCGTTCTTTTTTTCGGGCGGCAAGATAAGATGACTGGGAAGCAGAAAGATCAGTCTGTTTGGTTTTCATGTTGATTCAGCTCCTTCCAGATCAGATTAAAATAGGTTTTAAACTCCGGTGCGTTCCGACGGTTCAGCGGGGTATCGTCTGCAGGTTTTGGAAAACCGAAATGTAAGCTGACTGTGGTTTTCAGAGAAGCAGGGCGGCTGGAAAGTACAAGGATGCGGTCTGCCAGACTGATGGCTTCGGAAAGATCATGGGTTACCAAAAGGGCGGTCTTTCCTTCGCGGCGGATGATCTGGCCGATGTCGTCACTGACATTGAGCCGCGTCTGGTAGTCGAGAGCGGAAAACGGCTCATCAAGCAGGAGAACTTCCGGATTCAATATCAGCGTGCGGACAAGTGCGGCTCTCTGCCGCATCCCGCCGGAAAGCTCGGAAGGGCGGGAAGACTGAAACTGTCCCAGACCATAAGCATCCAGAAGTTCATGGGCCCTTTTTTTCACTTCCGGATTCAGGGAATGCTGAATTTCGGGACCGAGGAGCACATTCCGGTAAATGCTGCGCCATTCAAGCAGCTCATCTCTCTGAAGCATATATCCGATTTTATCCTTTTGTTCCTCAATCGGCTTTCCGTGCAGGAGAATTTCCCCCTTTTCAGGCTGTAACAGACCGGAAATAAGAGAGAGAAGGGTGGACTTGCCGCATCCGGAGGGCCCGACAACAGCAAGAAATTCACCCTGGTTTACGGAAAAAGAGATATCGTAAAGAGCAGGAGTCTCCCCTTTTAATGTATGATAGGAATGGCTGATATGATTGATGCTCAGGATGGTATCCATATTGCTGACCTCCTTCTATTTATATCATAATGTATGTTGACAGAGAAAAAGATGTGAATTATAACTATCAGTAGAATAAAAGCCGAAAAGGAGAAACCATGCAGGAGCAGAAGAAAAACTATCAAAAAGAACTGGAAAAAATACTGGAAAAAATCGGGAAGGAAGAGCAGGTTCCGACCCTTTTGCTTCACAGCTGCTGCGGGCCGTGCAGCAGTTATGTGATGGAGTATCTTTCAGATTTTTTCCGGATCGCGGTTTTTTACTTTAACCCGAATATCACAGAGGAAGCGGAGTACCGGAAGCGGGCAGAAGAGCAGAGACATCTGATTGAGCGGATGAATGAGAAACTGAAGTATCCGGTTTCTTTTCTTGAAGGAGACTATGATGCGCATGTTTTTTTTGACATGGCAAAGGGAATGGAACAGCTTCCGGAAGGAGGAGAGCGCTGTTTTCGCTGCTATGAGATGCGGCTTCGCCGGACGGCCGAAGAGGCAAAGAACAGGAAGATGGATTTCTTTACGACGACTCTTTCCATCAGTCCGATGAAGAATGCGCAGAAACTCAACGAAATCGGACAGAAGCTGCAGGAAGAATACGGGGTTTCCTACCTGTTTTCTGATTTCAAAAAGAAGAACGGATATAAGCGCTCCGTGGAACTTTCCGGGGAATACGGACTCTACCGCCAGGATTACTGCGGGTGTGTCTTTTCAAAAAGAGACAGAAATAATTCTTTACAAACAGAATAAAATTTGGTAAATTATGTTTTAATAGTTTAACTCACTAAAATAAGAAAGAAACGGGGAACGCAGATGGCACAGTTATGGGGAGGACGCTTTACGAAAGAGACCGATCAGATGGTATATGATTTTAATGCCTCCATCGGATTTGACAAGCGTCTGTACAGACAGGATATAGAGGGAAGCATGGCACACGTCAAAATGCTGGCAAAGCAGCAGATCCTGACAGAACAGGAGCGGGATCAGATTCTGGAAGGCCTGGCCGGAATTTTAAAAGATGTGGAAGACGGCACGCTTCTGATTACGAAAGAATATGAGGATATTCACAGCTTTGTAGAGGCAAATCTGATTGACCGGATCGGGGATGCAGGGAAGAAGCTACATACCGGCCGCAGCCGGAATGACCAGGTAGCCCTTGACATGAAGCTTTATGTAAGGGAAGAAGTTCAGAAGACAGATGCGCTGCTGAAAGATCTTCTGACGGTGATTCTGCATATCATGGAGGATAATCTTGATACCATTATGCCGGGATTTACCCATCTTCAGAAAGCACAGCCGATTACCCTTACGCATCATATGGGGGCATATTACGAGATGTTCCGGAGAGACAGAAGCCGTCTTTCGGATATTTATAAAAGAATGAATGTCTGCCCGCTTGGAAGCGGCGCACTTGCGGGAACGACCTACCCGCTTGACCGGGAATATACGGCAAGTATTCTTGGATTTTCCGGAGCTACACTGAACAGCATGGATTCTGTATCCGACCGGGACTATGTGATTGAATATCTGTCGGCACTTTCAACGATTATGATGCACCTGAGCCGGTTTTCGGAGGAAATCATTATCTGGAATTCCAATGAATATCAGTTTGTGGAGATCGACGATGCGTACAGCACCGGAAGCAGCATCATGCCGCAGAAGAAAAATCCGGACATTGCGGAGCTTGTAAGAGGAAAGACCGGACGGGTTTACGGGGCACTGATGTCGATGCTGACAACGATGAAAGGGATTCCGCTGGCATACAACAAAGACATGCAGGAAGATAAGGAGATGGCGTTTGACGCGATGGATACGGTCAACAGCTGCCTTCCGCTTTTTACCGGCATGCTGGCAACAATGAAGTTCAGAAAGAATGTAATGGAGAGAAGCGCCCGGAGAGGATTTACCAATGCTACGGATGCTGCAGACTATCTGGTGAACCATGGCGTGCCGTTCCGGGATGCCCACGGAATTATCGGCCAGCTTGTGCTGACGTGCATTGAGAAGGAGTGTGCACTGGATGATCTGCCGCTTTCCGAATACAAGGCGGTCAGTCCGGTATTTGAAGAAGATATTTACGACGCAATCAGCATGAAGACATGCGTTGAGAAACGTCTGACAAAGGGAGCGCCGGGAAAAGGTGCCATGCTGGAGGCAATTCAGGTTTATAAGCAGGAACTGGAAACAGAGTAGGAGGACCATACAATGGAAAAGAAATTACGTGTTGGAATATTAGGAGCAACAGGGATGGTAGGACAGAGATTTATCTCTCTTCTGGAAGGCCATCCGTGGTTTGAAGTTGTGACGGTGGCTGCATCTCCAAGATCAGCCGGTAAAACATATGAGGAAGCGGTAGGAGACCGCTGGAAAATGAAAAAACCGATGCCGGAAGGAGTCAAAAAGCTGATTGTACATAATGTAAATGAAGTGGAAGAAGTTGCTTCCACGGTAGACTTTGTATTCAGCGCGGTTGATATGAGCAAAGAGGAGATCCGCGCGATCGAGGATGCTTACGCAAAGACGGAGACACCGGTTGTTTCCAATAACAGTGCACACCGCTGGACGCCGGACGTACCGATGGTCATTCCGGAGGTAAATCCGGAGCATTTTGAAGTGATTGAGGCGCAGAAGAAACGTCTCGGAACGACACGCGGATTTGTAGCTGTAAAACCGAACTGCTCCATTCAGAGCTACGCCCCTGTTCTGACTGCATGGATGGACTTTGAACCGACAGAAGTGGTGGCAACGACATATCAGGCTATTTCCGGTGCCGGAAAGACATTTAAGGACTGGCCGGAGATGGTGGAAAACATCATTCCGTACATCGGAGGCGAAGAGGAAAAGAGCGAGCAGGAACCGCTTCGGATCTGGGGAAAAGTGTGTGATGGAAAAATCGAAAAGGCATCCGCTCCGGTAATCACGACTCAGTGTATCCGTGTGCCGGTGCTGGACGGACATACGGCGGCAGTATTTGTCAACTTTAAGAAAAAGCCGACGAAAGAGCAGCTTATCGAGAAACTGGTAAATTACCGCGGACTTCCGCAGGAACTGGAGCTTCCAAGCGCACCGAAGCAGTTTATCCAGTATCTTGAGGAGGATAACCGCCCGCAGGTTGCTCTGGATGTGGACTATGAAAACGGCATGGGCATTTCGGTAGGACGTCTGAGAGAGGACAGCCTGTACGACTTTAAATTTATCGGACTTTCTCATAATACGGTAAGAGGGGCTGCAGGAGGCGCCATCCTCTGTGCGGAGACGCTGGCTGCACAGAAATATATTCAGGCAAAATAGCAGAAAGCCTTGGAATGTAATTTTTCATCAGGGACGGGAAATTTTACCCGTCCCTGATTGCACGTTTGTAGAGAACCATGTAAAATAGAAAGGACGACAGACTGACAAACTGATTTCAAAATATAGAATAAAGGAGCGAAAAATGGACGGGGAACTTCTGAAATATACGCAGAATCGGGAACTTTCATGGTTGAAATTTAATAAAAGAGTATTGGAGGAAGCGAAAGATCCGGATGTGCCTCTGATGGAGCGGATGAAATTTGTAGCGATTTTTACAAGTAATCTGGATGAGTTTTTCATGATCCGGGTGGGAAGTCTTTACGATATGGCTTCCATGAAAGTACAGACGACGGACAAAAGGTCAGGCATGACAGCGCAGCAGCAGCTGGACCGGATTTATGAGGCGGTGGCTCCGCTTTACAAAGAGCGGGATAAAACTTATGCGGAGATCAAAAAGAAACTGAATCCCTATGGAATCTGCGGGCTTTCTTTTAAGGAGCTTCAGGACCCGGAAAAGAAATATGTAAAGAAGTATTTTAAGGATCAGATTCTTCCGGTTCTTTCCCCTCAGATTGTAGATGCGAACCATCCGTTTCCGCATCTTCTCAATAAGGAGATCTATGTCGTTGCAAGTCTGAAACAGGATAATAAAAAAATGATGGGAATTGTTCCGGTGCCGCAGTATATTTCAGAGATCCTTTTTCTGCCCGGACACGATATCCGGTATATCCGGATGGAAAAGATCCTGATGGAATATCTGGAGGTTATTTTTGATAAATATGAAGTATCCGACAAGAATTATATTTGCGTGACGAGGAATGCGGATATTTCACCGGATGACGAATCACTGGATATCAACGATGATTTCCGCGTCCTGATGAAAAAGACGCTGAGCAAGCGGAGAAGGATGGCGGTTGTCCGGCTTGAGACGGCAAATCCGCTTCCGGAGAGCATGGAAACCTATTTTTGTGAGAAGTTCCACATTACACCGAAACAGATTTTCCGGACGAAGATGCCGCTGAAGCTGTCCTATATTTTTTCCGTAGCGGAAAAGGTGCCGGAACACCTGAGGAGAACACTGGTATATGAGCCGTTTTCCCCGCAGAAGGCAGCTATGGTGGAGGATGAGACTTCCATCATGAAGCAGATCAGAAGAAAGGACATTCTCCTTTCTTATCCGTACGAATCCATGGAGCCGTTTTTAAAGCTTCTGAAGGAGGCGGGTTCGGATCCGTCTGTCGTGACGATCAAAATTACTATCTACCGGCTTGCAAAGAAAGCAAGACTTGTGGAGTATCTGTGCGCTGCGGCGGAAAACGGAAAAGAGGTTACGGTTCTGATTGAGCTGAGAGCCCGGTTTGACGAGCAGAATAACATTGAGTGGTCCGAACGGCTGGAAGAGGCAGGATGCCGGGTGATTTACGGGTTTGAAAACTACAAGGTTCATTCCAAAATCTGCCTGATTACCTGTAAGACACGAAACGGGTATCAGTATATCACTCAGGTCGGAACCGGAAATTACAACGAAAAGACAGCGGCCATGTATACGGATGTGTGCCTGATGACAGCGGACCAGGAGATCGGGCAGGATGCGGCGGCCTTTTTCCAGAATATGTCCATGGGAAATTTAAGAGGCACCTACCGGCATCTGATTGTCTCGCCGAATACGTTGAAGAAAAAGGTTCTGGAATTGATTGAGGAAGAGACAAAGAAAGGTACAAACGGCCGGATTATCATGAAGATGAATTCAGTGACGGATGTGGAATTTATTGAAAAGATTTCCATGGCCAGCCGTGCCGGGGTGGAGGTCGACCTGCTTGTGCGTGGAATCTGCTGTATCCTTCCGGGGATAAAGGGGTACACGGACCATGTGCGTGTGACAAGTATTGTCGGCCGCTTTCTGGAGCATCCAAGAATTTTCATTTTTGGAAGGGGAAGTTCAGAAAAAATGTATATCGGTTCGGCCGATATGATGACAAGAAATACAGAAAAGCGTGTGGAAGTTGCATGTCCTGTTTACGATCCTGAAGTGAGGGAGAGGCTGAATCATATGATTCAGGTTATGCTTGAGGACAATGTAAAGGCGAGGGCGCTGGATTCATCCGGCAACTACCGGAAGAAAGAACAGACGGGACAGCCGGTTGATGCCCAGGAGGTGTTCATGCAGGAAGCAGTGCAGGAGGCGGCAAGGGTGAAAAAACAGGCAAAAAGGCCGTTTCTTGATTTTCTGCTTCGTATTTTCCGCAGGTAAAAGAAGGAGATTGTAAATATGGGGAAATCTCTCTACATAGCAGAGAAGCCGAGTGTGGCGCAGGAGTTTGCAAAGGCGCTGAAACAGAATATGAAGCGGAGGGACGGATGGCTGGAATCCGATGAGAGCATTGTTACATGGTGCGTGGGGCATCTGGTGACAATGAGCTATCCTGAGGCCTATGATCCGAAATATAAAAAATGGAGTCTAAGCACCCTCCCGTTTCTTCCAAAGGAATTCAAGTATGAGGTGATTCCGAATGTGAAGAAGCAGTTTGACATCGTAAGCGGACTTCTCAACCGAAAGGATGTAGATACGATCTATGTCTGTACAGACTCCGGGCGGGAAGGGGAGTATATTTACCGCCTGGTGGAGCAGATGGCAAAAGTAAAAGGGAAAACGAGAAAGCGTGTCTGGATTGATTCCCAGACAGAGGAAGAGATCCTGCGGGGAATCCGGGAGGCAAAAGATCTGTCAGCCTACGATAATCTTTCCGCTTCCGCTTACCTGCGGGCCAAGGAAGACTATCTGATGGGAATTAATTTTTCCAGAATTCTGACATTGAAATACGGGAACAGCATTGCCGGATTTTTACATAAAAACTTTGTGGTGCTCTCGGCGGGCCGGGTCATGACCTGTGTGCTTGGGATGGTGGTAAGAAGAGAACGGGAGATCCGGGAGTTCGTCAAAACCCCGTTTTACCGTGTGCTTGCGAATATGGACGCGGACGGGGCCGCATTCCAGGGAGAATGGAAAGCAGTCAAAGGGTCCCGTTATGAGATGTCTCCGAAGCTGTACCGGGAAAACGGGTTCAAAGACCGGGAAACAGCACAGGAGCTGATCGATGAGCTGATGGACAGCGACCGGATGGGCGCGCTTGTTTCCGTGGAAAAAAAGAAAGAAAAGAAAAATCCGCCGTTGTTATTCAACCTGGCGGAACTGCAGAATGAATGCTCGAAACGGTTCAAGATCAGTCCGGATGAAACCCTTCGGATTGTGCAGGAGCTGTATGAAAAGAAGCTGGTCACCTATCCTCGTACCGACGCGAGAGTCCTTTCCACAGCGGTGGCAAAAGAGATTCACAAAAATCTGAACGGGCTTGCGAAATATGAACCTACGGCAGAACTGCTTGGGTTTATCGCAAGGGAACGGACGCACAAAGGACTGGAAAAGACGAGATATGTTAATGACAGTCAGATTACGGATCACTATGCCATCATTCCGACCGGGCAGGGACTTCCGGCGCTGAAGTCCGTATCTGCAACCGGTGCGAAGGTATATGATCTGATTGTGAGGCGTTTCCTTTCGATTTTCTACCCGCCTGCAGTGTACCAGAAACTATCACTGGAAATGGTGCTGGAAGGCGAGCATTTTTTCTCCGGCTTTAAGATTCTGACGGAGGAAGGATTTTATAAAGTGACGGGCATTCCGGGTAATAAGAAAGGAAAGTCAGAGGAGGACGAGGAGACGGTTCCGGATGCGGAGCTGTTTGCCCGGATTCAGAAGCTGAAGAAGGGAGACCGGATCCCGGTGAAGGGATTTGAAATCAAAGAAGGCGAGACATCGCCGCCAAAGCGGTACAACTCCGGTTCCATGATTCTTGCCATGGAAAATGCCGGACAGCTCATTGAGGATGAAGAGCTCAGGGCCCAGATCAAAGGAAGCGGTATTGGAACGAGTGCGACGCGGGCGGAAATACTCAAGAAGCTGATTCATATCAAATACTTATCTCTTAATAAAAAGACCCAGGTGATCACTCCGACGCTGATGGGAGAGCTGATTTACGATGCGGTGGATCATTCGATCCGCTCCCTTTTGAATCCGGAGCTGACGGCCAGCTGGGAAAAGGGACTGACCCTGGTGGCTGAAGGGCAGATCACCTCGGAAGAATATATGCAGAAACTGGAACATTTTATCGCGGTCAGGACGAACGGCGTAGTCGGACTGAACAATCAGTACCAGCTGAAAGCCTGCTACGATAAGGTGTCCCCTTATTATAAATCAATGAAAAAGTGATAGAAGGAGGAACACTATGAAAGAATTAACAGTACAGGAGCTTTATGATCTCAACGAGACGATCGCAGGAGAACTTTTTGAGGGAGTGACCTATCCGTGGGAAATCCTTCCGAAAATCGGGGAATTTATTGTAAAACTTGGAAACACACTGCCGGAGGACGAGTATGAAAAGAAAGGCGAGAACATCTGGATTGCAAAGTCTGCAAAGGTGGCTCCAAGTGCATACATTAACGGTCCGGCAATCATCGGCAAAGACGCTGAGATCCGGCACTGTGCATTTATCCGTGGAAACGCGCTGGTAGGAGAAGGTGCAGTAGTCGGGAATTCTACAGAACTGAAAAATGTTGTGTTATTCAACAAGGTTCAGGTGCCTCATTACAATTATGTCGGCGACTCTGTCCTTGGATTCAAGTCCCATATGGGTGCCGGCTCCATCACATCAAATGTGAAATCTGACAAGACACTTGCAACAGTCAGTACACCGGAGGGTAAAATCGAGACCGGACTGAAAAAGTTCGGTGCCATGCTCGGAGACAATGTGGAGGTAGGATGCGGCAGTGTCCTGAATCCAGGGACGGTTGTAGGAAGAAATACAAATATTTACCCGCTTTCCATGGTGAGGGGTTATGTGCCGGCCGGAAGTATTTACAAAAAACAGGGCGAAGTTGTAGAAAAACAGTAGTAACCTGTGAAATTTTACTGTGAGAATCCGGAGAAATATTGTATAATAAAAGAGAAATTCGTTGACGGGACAAAGAAGGAATGACGGATCGGGAAAGGAGACGAAACACAATGGGAAAGCAGTATGTAGATTTTGAAATTGGAAAGCAGAAACATATCGCACTGGTGGCGCATGATGGAAAGAAAAAAGAAATGGTGGACTGGTGCGATAAGAATAAAGATATTCTGAAAAATCACTTTCTTTGCGGTACCGGGACGACAGCCAGACTGATCGCGGAAAAAACGGGGCTTCCGGTGCGCGCGTACAACAGCGGTCCCCTCGGAGGGGATCAGCAGATTGGAGCAAAGATCGTAGAAGGCGGCATTGACTTTATGATCTTTTTGTGGGATCCGCTGGAAGCACAGCCGCATGATCCGGATGTCAAGGCGCTTCTTCGAATTGCGGTCGTATATGATATTCCGGTAGCCAATAATCTTGCTACTGCGGATTTCATGCTTACATCCCGGTATATGAATCAAACATACTCCAGAAAAGTTCTGAATTTCTCCGCGGAAGTAGAGGAGAGAGTCAGACAGATGAAATAGGAATATGATCTGTTTTTATGAAAGGCCTGCCGCAGCCGGACTGTGGCGGGCATTCTGTCTTGTTTCCGGTCCGGGCATTTCTGCCAAAACTCAAAAATCAGCTTGACAACAAAATAAGAATCGGTTACTATTAAAATCACAGGCGAACGTTTGTTCGGATTCAAAAAAGGAGATCAGAGTATGACAAATAATGAAGATAAAAAGAAGGCCCTTGAGGCCGCGATAGCCAAACTGGAAAAGGATTTTGGAAAAGGAACGGTGATGCGTCTCGGAGATCCGAAGGCACAGGTGGCAGTTGAGACCGTTCCGACAGGAGCGCTGAGTCTGGATATCGCCCTTGGACTCGGCGGCGTTCCAAAGGGGCGTATTGTAGAGATTTACGGACCGGAGTCAAGCGGTAAGACGACAGTTGCCCTTCACATGATTGCAGAGGTGCAGAAAAGAGGGGGAATTGCAGGATTTATCGATGCGGAGCATGCGCTGGATCCGGTTTACGCGGGGAATATCGGCGTGGATATCAATGAACTTTACATTTCCCAGCCGGACAGCGGAGACCAGGCGCTTGAGATTACGGAGACGATGGTCAGATCCGGAGCAATGGATATTGTTGTCATTGACTCGGTAGCGGCTCTTGTTCCAAAGCAGGAGATTGAGGGAGATATGGGAGACAGCCATGTCGGACTTCAGGCACGACTGATGTCCCAGGCGCTCAGAAAACTTACTCCTGTCATCAGCAAGTCAAACTGCGTTGTGATTTTCATCAATCAGCTCCGTGAGAAGGTCGGTGTCATGTTCGGCAACCCGGAGACGACTACAGGAGGACGTGCGCTGAAATTCTATTCCTCGATCCGTCTCGACATCAGACGGACAGAGACCCTCAAGCAGGGAGGAGAGATGGTCGGAAACCATGTCAGAGTCAAAGTTGTAAAGAATAAGATTGCGCCTCCGTTTAAAGAGGCAGAGTTCGATATCATGTTCGGAAAAGGCATTTCCAGAGAGGGAGATGTGCTGGATCTGGCAGCAGGCCTGGATATCGTCAATAAGAGCGGAGCATGGTATGCATATGAGGGAAACAAGATCGGTCAGGGCCGTGAGAATGCGAAGGGCTATTTAAGAGAGCATCCGGAAGTGATGGATGAGATTGAAGCGAAAGTACGCGCTCATTATGGACTGGACGGCAGTGCAGGACAGGGGCAGGAAGCTGCGGATAACGGCAGCAAAGAGGCCGAAAGCGAAGAATAAGCGATGAGACAGGTTGGGATTGAGCCGGTTACAAAGACAAAATTTCGGATTTATCTGGACGGACAGTTCGCTTTTGTATTATACAAAAGTGAACTGTCCTCCTGCCATCTGAAAGACGGGGAAGCTGTGACAGAGGATCAGATAGAAACGATATTATCGGAGATTGTACTGAAGAGGGCAAAGCGCAAGGCAATGTCTCTTCTTCAAAGTATGGACAGGACCGAGAGCGAACTGCGGGACCGTCTTCTGCGCCAGGATTTTCCGGAGGAAACAGTGGATCAAGCTGTCCGCTATGTAAAGTCATTCGGCTATGTGGATGACAGAAGATATGCGGAGAGTTTTATTCTTTCCAGAAAAGGACGCAAAAGCAGACGGGAAATCTATGCAGAGCTTTCCGGAAAGAAAATAGATGGAGAGATTGTAGACGAAATGATGGAGAGGTGCTATGAGGAGAGCGATTCCGGTGAGGCGCTCCGCCACCTTCTGAGAAAAAAACATTATGACCCTTCCCGCGCCTCTGTGGAGGAAAAACAGAAACTGTATGCTTATCTTGCAAGAAAAGGATTTTCCTACGGAGAGATTAAAAAAGCGCTGAATCTGGAATTTCCGGAAGATTAGCCGGGAATGCCGGAAAAGCCGAAAGATCTTCCGGTGCGGTATTCCGCGATTTCAACGAAAGGAAAGAGTCTGTGCTTGACATATTTGTTAAAACAGTATAAAATTTAAGTGTTGTAATTGTACAATGAAAATTAAATAAGGAGGTGCTCCTGTGCAAATTTTCTATATTATCGTTGCAGTAGTGATTACGCTTGTCGTAACAGCAGCAGTTACTTACAATGTGACGGTTTCGAACTTGAAAAAAAATGCGGAATCCAAAATTGGAAATGCAGAGAGTAAAGCCAGAGAAATCATAGATGATGCACTGAAAAAAGCTGAGACGACGAAAAAGGAAGCCCTTCTGGAAGTGAAAGAGGAATCGATCAAGACCAAAAACGAACTGGAAAAAGAGACAAAGGAACGCAGGGCAGAGCTTCAGCGTTATGAAAAACGCGTCCTTGCAAAGGAAGAAGCGGTAGACAAGCGTTCTGACGCGGTCGAACATCGGGAAATGAATCTTGCAGCGAAGGAAGAGCAGATCAAAGAGCGTGAAGCGAAAGCGGACGAGTTAAACAGACAAAGAGTACAGGAACTGGAAAGAATCTCAGGACTAACCTCCGAACAGGCAAAAGAATATCTGTTAAAAACTGTTGAAGACGATGTGAAGCATGATTCAGCCAGAATGATCAAAGAGCTGGAAAATCAGGCCAAGGAAGAAGCAGGAAAGAAAGCGAAAGAGTACGTAGTCAATGCGATTCAGCGGTGCGCTGCGGATCACGTGGCAGAGACGACGATTTCGGTAGTCCAGCTTCCGAGTGATGAAATGAAGGGACGTATCATTGGACGAGAGGGAAGAAATATTCGTACACTTGAGACACTGACTGGTGTCGAACTGATTATCGATGATACACCGGAAGCAGTCGTACTTTCCGGCTTCGATCCGATCCGGCGTGAAGTCGCAAGGATTGCACTGGAAAAGCTGATTGTAGACGGACGGATTCATCCGGCCAGAATTGAAGAGATGGTTGAAAAGGCACAGAAAGAAGTGGAGTCCATGATCCGGGAAGAAGGAGAAGCTGCTGCGCTGGAAGTCGGCGTACACGGTATCCATCCGGAACTGATCCGTCTGCTTGGACGTATGAAATTCCGTACAAGCTATGGACAGAATGCGCTGAAACACTCTATCGAAGTGGCACAGCTTGCAGGACTTCTTGCAGGAGAAATCGGACTGGATGTCCGTGTGGCAAAGAGAGCCGGACTTCTGCATGACATTGGAAAGTCTATCGATCACGATGTGGAAGGATCACATATTCAGATCGGTGTGGATCTGTGCAGAAAATATAAAGAATCAGCAGTTGTTATCAATGCGGTAGAGGCACATCACGGAGATGTGGAACCGCAGTCACTGGTTGCATGTGTTGTACAGGCGGCTGACACGATTTCAGCAGCCCGTCCGGGTGCAAGACGTGAAACATTGGAAACATATACAAACAGGTTAAAACAGTTGGAAGATATCGCAAACCAATTTAAAGGTGTCGATAAATCTTTTGCTATTCAGGCGGGAAGAGAGATTCGCGTTATGGTAGTTCCAGAACAAATATCAGACGATGATATGGTATTACTGGCGAGAGAGATTTCAAAACAGATTGAGTTCGAACTGGAATATCCGGGCCAGATTAAGGTAAATGTAATCCGGGAGTCAAGAGTCACGGATTATGCAAAATAGATATTAGAGTCGATAATGTAAACGTAAGAATCCCTGATTTACTGAAAAGTAGGTCAGGGATTCTTTTATCATGAGGAGGCGGTAATGATGAGTGAGAATATCAGACGTGTGGGAAGAGAACTGAAATATAAAGGAGCAATTCTGGATGTATATACCGATCATATGGAATTTGCAAATGGAAATACGGCAGAGTGGGATTTCATCAAGCACAAAGGGGCTGCCGCAGTTGTTCCGGTTACAGAGGACGGGAAACTGGTCATGGTGCGGCAGTACCGGAATGCACTGGACCGCTATACGCTGGAAATTCCGGCGGGGGCACTGGACTATGCGGAAGAGTCGGGAATTGTCTGCGCGGGAAGAGAACTGGAGGAAGAGACCGGATATCGGTGCGACAGCCTGGAGTGGCTGATCAATATCCGCACAACGGTCGCATTCTGCAACGAGAAGATCGAAGTATTTGTCGCCCGGAATCTGATTCCGTCCCACCAGCACCTTGATGAAGACGAATATATTGAACTGGAAACATATACAGTGGAAGAACTGAAAGAAAAGATTTTTAGAGGCGAGATCGAGGACTCCAAGACAATTGCGTCGATTCTGGCCTACGATGCCAAATACTGCCGTTAAAATTCTTCGTGCAAAATCTGACTTCTGACAGGAATCGGATTCGAACGAATTTGTGAATACAGAAAGGGACAGCCGAATATGTATTAGTATCTGTTTGATGAGGAGGCTTGTCTTGTGAGAATAGAAAGAGCAAAGCAGTATTTTGCAGCAGCATTTATGGCAGGGTTTATCGGAGGAATCTTATTTGCCAATCTGACAGTGAAAGATTACGTGACCACATCAGGTATCTTCAACCCGTATTTTCTAAAACAGTATGCGCAATCGGAAATTGAAGCAGGAGAATATATCCTGTACTTGTGTGGTATCCGCCTTATCCCGCTGCTTCTGATCGTGTTTTTGGGACAGACCAGGGTCAGAAGGATTGCCACCGTTGCAGTATTTGTCTGGGCCGGTTTTTCGACCGGAACAATTGTGTGTGCGGGGATTCTGAATATGGGAATTCAGGGTATTGTGTTCTGGGTGATTGCGATGGTGCCGCAGTTCCTTTTTTACGCACTGGCCTATCTGATTGTTCTGTGGCATTTTTTCATTTTTCCGCAGGCCAGATGGAATATGGGAAAGACCTTCGCGGTACTTGTTTTTATGACGGCAGGACTGATTACGGAAGCGTATGTCAATCCGATTTTGATGCAGATGTTTCTGGATACATTGTAAAAAGACAGAAGAAAAATAAAGAAGACAGCTTAAGTTCCCGGGAAAAGGAATTTAAGCTGTCTTTTTGATGTACAAAATTATTTTACCTGCCGGTTCATGTGCGCTGTACGGTACGGAAGAGTACCCGGACAGATGCCAGGAATACGAAAATCTGGCTTGAGAGGAGACCGGTCAGATATCCGCTGATTCCGGTCTGTGGGATCAGAAAGAAGACACCGGCAATCCGGATGCACAGGCCGGTAAAATTAATCAGAAAGGCCAGACCGGTATGTCCCAGCCCGTTCAGCATACTGATGTAGGTCGAATTTGTATAGAGAAACGGGCAGATAAAAGCCAGCACCCGTATGTAGGAGGCGGCCTCCGGACTTTGAAAGACAAAGGAGCCGAGAAAGTCCGCGGTCAGAAGAAAGCCGCAGGTACAGAAAAAACCAAGCAGAAGGCAGGAGATACTTACCTTCCGGATCAGCTGCCTCAGAGTCCGGTTCTGGCTTGCCGCCTGAATCTCGGCCACAGTGGGGAGCATCATCATGGAGATCGAATTGGTGATGGCAGACGGAAATAAAATACAGGGCATGGCGATCCCGTTCAGGATTCCGTAATGGCTCAGGGCGGCGGAGCGGGAGAAGCCGTAAAGCATGAGGCACTTTGGAATGGAAACGACCTCGATGCTCTGAAGGATATTCAAAGAAATCCGGTTGGCCGTGATAGGTACGGCATGTTTTAAAATATCGCCAAGACACCCGGCATAGCAGGAAACACTGCATTTCTGTGCAGCCTTTTTTGTATAAAGAATCCGCCGGACGGCAAAAATGCTGTAGAAGGCACCTGCAATTTCTCCAATGACCAGTCCGCAGACGGCAAGGATGATTCCGGCCTGCCCGGATTCCTGTATGGCGGCGGTATAGAGGAGGTAGACGCCGAGGACACGGGTGCATTGTTCAGCGAGCTGTGAAATGCCGGGAATCCGTGTCTGCTTGAGCCCGAGGGAGTATCCGCAGATGCAGGAATGGACACTGGCAAAAGGGAGCGCGTAGGACATGACTTTTAAAAGCGGTTCACAGCGTACATCGCCTAAAGCCGAAACTGCAATATCATGCGCGAAAATCTGGATGAGCGCAGTACAGATCAAAGACATGCCGGCAGACAGAAGAAGAGCCATCTGGAAGGATACCTTTGCAAGTTCCGGTCTGCCAAGAGAAGTGTACCGGGCGGTCAGACGGGAGAGGGAGGTTTCGATTCCGGCGGCCGACAAAGAGATACAAAGTGCAAAGACAGGAAAAATCAGATGATAGATACCGATTCCTTCTGTGCCAAACGCACGGCTTAAAAAAATACGGAAGAAAAATCCGATCACACGCGTGACCAGACCGACAAAAGTCAGCACAAAGGCTCCTTTTAAAAAGATTTTTTTTCGGGTGGAAAGATGCATAAGATACCTGACTTTGTTTTTACTAGTATGATATTCCGGAATATGGGTTGACAGAACCAGATCCGGATGCTATCCTACAAAAGGAAACCCTAGTAAAAAAGTAGGATTAAAAGAGGTGACAGTGTGAAATTATCAACTAAGGGAAGATATGGGCTGCGGGCGATGATCGATCTTGCAGAATTTTCAGAGGCGGAGCCTGTCTCGATCGCCAGTATTTCACAGCGTCAAGGAATTTCAGAACGATATCTGGAACAGTTGATGGCAAAGCTGAAAAAAGCGGGGCTTGTGGAGAGCATCCGGGGCGCCGGAGGAGGATATATCATCCATGGAGATGCCGGAAAGATCTCGGTTGGAGACATTCTGCGGGCGCTGGAGGGAAGCCTTGAGGCAGTGACCTGCGCCGCTTTTCATGCGGACGAGTCCTGCCAGGCTCAGGATATCTGTGCCACAAAATATGTCTGGCAGAAGATCAACGAAAGCATCCGCACGACAGTAGACGGCATTTATCTGGATCAGCTTGTAGAAGAAAGCAGAAAAAATAAAGCCCGTTGCCGGAAGGAGATTCAGCCGGAGGCACTGTGCGGAAGTTCCAGAAAAGAGAAGAGAAAGGAAGAAGACAATGAGTAAATTGATCTATTTAGATAATGCGGCGACGACAAAGACGGCGCCGGAAGTTGTGGAAGCAATGCTCCCGTATTTTTCAGAATATTACGGAAACCCGTCCAGCGTATACAGTTTTGCGGCAAAGAGTAAAGAGGCAGTGACAAAGCAGAGAGAGATCATTGCGGATGCCATTGGAGCCAAGGCAAATGAGATCTACTTTACAGCCGGCGGAACAGAGAGCGACAACTGGGCAATCAAGGCTGCGGCAGAGGCATATGAGTCAAAAGGAAAGCATATTATCACATCCAAAATTGAGCATCATGCAGTGCTTCATACATGTGAATATCTGGAAAAGCATGGATTTGAAGTGACATACCTGAACGTGGATGAAAACGGAGTGGTAGATCTGGAAGAGCTGAAAAAAGCCATCCGTCCGGATACGATTCTGATCTCCATCATGTTTGCGAACAATGAGATCGGAACGATCGAACCGGTCAGAGAGATCGGAGCGATTGCAAAGGAACACGGAATTTTATTCCATACCGATGCAGTGCAGGCGTTTGGACAGATTCCGATACAGGTAGACGACCTGAATATCGACATGTTAAGCGCAAGCGGACACAAGCTCAATGGACCGAAAGGGATCGGATTTTTATATATCCGTAAAGGACTCCGTCTGAAAAACTTCATCCATGGCGGAGCGCAGGAGAGAAAACGCCGTGCCGGAACCGAAAATGTTCCCGGGATTGTCGGACTTGGAACTGCAGTGGAACGGGCTGTCCGTACGATGGAAGAGAGAACATCCAAAGAGAAAGAAGTCCGGGATTATCTGATTGACCGTGTACTCAAAGAAATTCCGTATACGAAGTTAAACGGACATCCGGCAGACCGGCTTCCAAACAATGCAAACTTCAGCTTCCGCTTTATCGAAGGCGAGTCCATGCTGTTAAGCCTTGATATGGCAGGTATCTGCGGCTCCAGCGGTTCTGCGTGCACATCCGGCTCTCTGGACCCGTCCCATGTGCTGCTCGCCATCGGACTTCCGCACGAGATTGCGCACGGTTCACTGAGACTGACATTAAACGAGGAAATTACAAAAGAAGACATAGACTACGTGGTGGAGAATCTGAAACAGATCATTGAAAATCTCAGAAACATGTCTCCGCTTTACGAAGATTTTATAAAGAAACAGGCAAAATAAAAAAGAACGGATTGAACTTAGGAGGAAACATATGTATTCAGAAAAAGTAATGGATCATTTTCAGCATCCAAGAAACATGGGAGAAATTGAAGGGGCAAGCGGCGTCGGAACAGTCGGAAACGCAAAATGCGGGGATATCATGAGAATCTATCTGGACATCGATGAAAACCAGATCATCCGGGACGTGAAATTTAAGACTTTTGGATGTGGCGCGGCTGTCGCGACAAGCAGCATGGCAACGGAACTTGTAAAAGGGAAAAACATTCAGGAAGCAATGCAGGTGACAAACAAAGCCGTGATGGAGGCTCTGGACGGACTGCCGCCGGTTAAAGTGCACTGCTCCCTTCTGGCGGAGGAAGCGATCCACGCAGCACTGTGGGATTACGCACAGAAAAACGGTATTGAGATCGAAGGTCTCGAAAAGCCAAAGTCCGATATTCATGAAGGTGAAGAAGAGGAAGAAGAGGAATATTAAAACAGATTTGAGGAAGAAAGCATGAAAAAAGAAAAAATCGTCATCGGCATGTCCGGGGGAGTCGATTCTTCCGCAGCGGCATATCTGCTGAAAGAGGAAGGATACGATGTAACCGGCGTGACAATGATCACGTGCGATGAAGTGCAGTGCGGACAGGATCCGTCCAAAGATGCCAAAAAGGTAGCAGACGAGATCGGGATTCCGCATTACACGGTGGACTTCAGGAATCAGTTCAAGTCCAATGTCATGGACTATTTCTGTAGAGAATATCTGGAAGGCCGGACGCCGAATCCGTGTGTTGTCTGTAACCGGTTTGTAAAGTGGGAGGCCCTTCTCGGATGGGCGAAAGAAATCGGGGCAGACCTGATTGCCACCGGGCATTATGCGAATATTGTGAAGCTTCCAAACGGACGTTACGCAGTGGCAAATGCGGACGTTTCCAGAAAAGACCAGACGTATGCGCTTTACAACCTGACACAGGAGCAGCTGGCACACACCCGGATGCCGGTCGGAAAGTATGAAAAGGATACGATCCGTGAAATTGCGGCAAAAGCAGGAATTTCCGTGGCACAGAAAGCGGACAGCCAGGATATCTGCTTCATTCCGGATGGAGACTATGCATCCTTTATCAAAAGCCATACCGGGCAGGAACCAAAAGAGGGAAATTTTGTCGATGTAAACGGCAACATTCTCGGGAAGCACAAAGGAATTATCCATTACACGGTAGGACAGAGAAAAGGACTTGGAGTGGCCCTTGGTTATCCGGTTTTTGTCCTTGCGATCCGTCCGGAGACAAACGAAGTGGTACTTGGAAATGATGAAGAGTCACTGAAACGGGAAGTGAAGGCACGCCTGCTCAATCCAATGGGAGCGGCAGACTTTAAGGAACTGGAAGGAAAGAGGATCTTCGCCAAAATCCGTTACAACCACCGGGGTGGCTGGTGTACGATCCAGAAGACAGGGGATGACGAAATCACCTGTACATTTGAAGAACCTCAGCGGGCGGTGACACCGGGACAGGCACTGGTTCTCTACAGTGACGGCTATATTCTTGGCGGAGGACGTATCATCTGATACGGGAAGGAGAAAGTATGATCACAGCAGATTATCACATGCACACGAATTTTTCATCGGATTCGGACGCATCTCCGGAATCGATGGCGCTTGGCGCAGTCAGAAAAGGATTAAAACAGATCTGTATTACAGACCATCAGGACTGGGATTATCCGGAAGACGACCAGCAGTTCCGGATTGACATGGACCGCTATATACCGGCAATCCAGGAGTTAAAAGAGAAATTCAAAGATCAGATTTCCGTCGGACTTGGGGTGGAAATCGGATTTCAGCAGCATCTGGGAGAATACTATCGGAATTTTACAGCCTCCTATCCCTTTGACTTTGTGATCGGAAGCACACATGTTGTGGAGGGGAGAGATCCGTATAACCGGGTACTGTTCGCAACCCGTTCAGACGCGGAAGTATATGAAAAATCATTTGTAGAGACATGGGAAAACATACGGATCATACAGGATTTCGATGTGCTCGGCCATATGGACTATATCGTGCGGTACGGCAGAAACCAGGCAAGAGATTACAACTGGAAAAACTATTCAGACCTGATTGATGAAATCCTGCGATGGCTGATTGAACACGGAAAGGGAATCGAGATGAACATGGCAGGCTTTAAGTACAAACTTGGATTCTGTCATCCGTACCCGGAGATTATCAGGCGTTACAGAGAGCTTGGCGGAGAGATCATCACAGTGGGATCTGATGCCCATCAGCCGGATCACATCGCATACCAGTACGAGGATGCCGGAAGGATTCTGGAGGAATGCGGATTCCGGTATTATACAATATTTATAGACAGAAAGCCGAAATTTTTGAAAATCATTTAAAATGTCTATCGAATATAAACAAAATTCTTGCAGGGCAGGAATCGATATAAGAGAAATGGCAAAAACTTGGATAAAAATATGTAAAGATACTTGAATTCCTGTCTTTTTTTTAGTACAATCAGTATGGTTGATGAATCTTTAACAAGGAAGAATCACCATCTGCATCATGCAGAACAGAAACTAAATTAAACTTTAGGAGGAATTAATCATGGCAGTAAAAGTAGCGATTAATGGTTTTGGACGTATCGGACGTCTTGCATTCAGACAAATGTTCGGAGCAGAAGGATATGAGATTGTTGCAATCAACGACCTCACATCTCCGAAAATGCTTGCTCACTTATTAAAATATGACTCAACACAGGGAAAATACGCATTAGCAGATAAGGTTACAGCAGGCGAAGATTCCATCACAGTTGACGGACAGGAAATCAAAATCTATGCAAAAGCTAACGCTGAAGAACTTCCATGGGGAGAGATCGGAGTAGATGTAGTTCTTGAATGTACAGGTTTCTATACATCCAAAGAAAAAGCTTCCGCTCACATCAAGGCAGGTGCTAAGAAAGTTGTTATTTCCGCACCGGCAGGAAATGATCTTCCTACCATCGTTTACAATGTAAACCACGACAAACTTACAAAGGATGACAACATCATCTCCGCAGCATCCTGTACAACAAACTGCTTGGCTCCTATGGCTAAAGCACTGAACGATCTTGCACCGATCAAATCCGGTATCATGTGCACAATCCACGCTTACACAGGCGACCAGATGACACTTGACGGACCGCAGAGAAAAGGTGACTTAAGAAGATCCCGTGCAGCAGCATGCAACATCGTACCAAACTCTACAGGAGCAGCAAAAGCCATTGGATTAGTTATTCCTGAATTGAACGGTAAATTAATCGGATCCGCTCAGCGTGTACCAACACCTACAGGATCTACAACAATCTTAACAGCTGTTGTTGAAGGAAATGTTACAAAAGAACAGATCAACGAAGCTATGAAAGCAGCATCCAACGAATCTTACGGATACAACGAAGACGAAATCGTATCCAGCGATATCGTAGGAATGACATATGGTTCCTTATTCGATGCTACTCAGACAATGGTATTACCATTAGATAACGGAACAACAGAAGTTCAGGTTGTTTCCTGGTATGACAACGAAAATTCTTACACAAGCCAGATGGTAAGAACAATCAAACATTTCGGAACATTATTATAATTTCTGATATTCCGAATCATAAGCGGGGCAGGCTATCCTGCCGGAATAAGACTCAACGCAGGGTCCGGTCTTTTATGGGACCGGACCCTTTTTGTCAGAATAATAAGGAGGCAAAAAACAATGCTTAACAAAAAATCCGTAGATGATATCAATGTAAAAGGGAAAAGAGTCCTTGTAAGATGCGATTTCAACGTACCGTTGATCGACGGCAAAATCACAGATGAAAACCGTCTTGTTGCAGCACTTCCGACCATTAAAAAGCTCATCGCCGACGGCGGAAAAGTGATTCTCTGCTCCCACCTTGGAAAACCGAAAGGAGAACCGAAACCGGAATTATCTCTGGCACCGGTTGCTGCAAGACTTTCTGAATTACTTGGACAGGAAGTGAAATTTGCAGCAGATCCGGAAGTAGTAGGACCAAACGCAAAGGCTGCAGTAGAAGCAATGAATGACGGAGATGTAATTCTTCTTGAAAATACACGTTACCGCGCAGAAGAGACAAAGAATGAAGATAAATTCAGCCAGGAGCTTGCTTCTCTCTGCGATGTATTCGTAAACGATGCGTTTGGTACAGCTCACAGAGCGCACTGCTCCAATGTAGGTGTGACAAAATATGTAGATACAGCTGTTGTCGGATATCTGATGCAGAAAGAGATCGATTTCCTCGGAAACGCAGTAGAACATCCGGAAAGACCGTTCGTTGCAATCCTTGGCGGAGCAAAAGTTTCCAGCAAGATTTCTGTAATCGAAAGACTGCTTGACAAAGTGGATACTCTGATCATCGGAGGCGGAATGGCCTATACATTTGCAAAAGCACAGGGCGGAAAGATCGGTATCTCCCTTTGCGAGGATGATTATCTGGAGTATGCATTAAACATGATTAAAAAAGCGGAGGAAAAAGGCGTGAAACTTCTTCTTCCGGTTGACAATATTATCGGCGACCAGTTCTCAAATGATGCAAATACACAGATTGTAAAGACTGGAGAAATTCCGGACGGATGGGAAGGAATGGACATCGGACCTGAGACTGAGAAAATTTTTGCCGAGGCTGTAAAAGATGCGAAGACAGTTGTATGGAACGGACCGATGGGATGTTTTGAAATGCCGAAATTTGCTCATGGAACAAAGGCAGTGGCAGAAGCACTTGCAAACACAGAAGCTGTAACAATCATCGGAGGAGGAGACTCTGCAGCAGCTGTCAACCAGCTTGGATACGGAGATAAGATGACACATATCTCTACAGGCGGCGGTGCATCTCTGGAATTCCTTGAAGGAAAAGAATTACCGGGCGTAGCAGCAGCGAACGATAAGTAGAACACAGAAAAGAGGGTAAACAAAATGGCAAGAAAGAAAATTATCGCCGGAAACTGGAAAATGAACATGACTCCGTCCCAGGCAGTTGCTCTGGTAAACGAGTTAAAGCCTCTCGTAGCAACAGAGGAAGCAGATGTTGTATTCTGTGTACCGGCAATTGATATTATTCCGGCTATGGAAGCAGCAAAAGGCAGCAATATCGTAATTGGTGCCGAGAACATGTACTTTGAAGAAAAGGGTGCATATACAGGAGAAATCGCTCCGGAAATGCTGACAGATGCAGGAGTGAAATATGTCATCATCGGACATTCCGAAAGAAGAGAGTATTTTGGAGAGTCAGACGAAGATGTTAATAAGAAAGTACTGAAAGCATTTGAACACGGCATCACACCGATCATCTGCTGCGGAGAAACTCTTGCACAGAGAGAACAGGGCGTGACAATGGATTTCGTTCGTATGCAGATCAAGATTGCTTTCCAGAACGTGACAGCAGATCAGGCAAAGACAGCAGTGATCGCTTATGAACCGATCTGGGCAATCGGAACAGGAAAAACAGCAACAACAGAGCAGGCACAGGAAGTATGCGCAGGCATCCGTGCATGCATTGCAGAAATCTATGATGAAGCAACTGCGGAAGCAATCCGGATCCAGTACGGCGGCTCTGTAAATCCGGCAACAGCTCCGGAATTATTCGCACAGCCGGATATCGACGGAGGACTTGTTGGAGGAGCTTCTCTCAAAGCTGATTTTGGTAAAATCGTAAACTGGAAATAAGGAAGAGAAACCCTGCGGATTCAAATGTCCGCAGGGTTTTGCTGTTACCCGGCACTTTCCCTGAAAATATTGCAAAATGCAGCTGAAAATAGTACAATAGAAAAAGTCAGAAGAAGATCTGAGAAGCGTGAAACATAAATGCGGGAAGGGAAGTAGAATGGTTACGATTAAAGATATCGCACAGGCAGCGAATGTCAGCGCCATGACAGTGTCCAATGTTATACACGGAAGAACCAAAAAGGTCTCCAAAGAGACGAAAGAGCGGATCGAACGGATTATGGAAGAGATGCAGTACGTCCCGAATATGGGAGCGCGCATGCTTGTCCAGAATCAATCCAGAATTATCGGAGTGATTTCCAACGTTCCGGCAGGTTCCGAACGTGAGACACTGTATCATCCTCTTGCCGCTGAAATGATTGTAGAGATTGAAAAGGAAGTGCGGTCGCGTGGATACTATATGATGCTGTACGCCGCATCTACCGAGAGAGAAATCCGGGATCTGATACATACGTGGAATGTAGACGGTCTGCTGACGATCGGTATTCCGACAGAAATCTGCAGAGAACTTGGAAAGGACATGAAAATGCCGGCAGTTTTTACCGACTGCTATTTCCGGGAGGATGAAATCTTCAGAAATGTTGGAACCGAGGATGAAGAGGGAGCTTATCAGGCAGCCTCTTATCTGATCGGGAAGGGGCACCGGAGAATTGCCTATGTTGCAGACGGGCCATACGATCCGGACGGAACACCGGGCGATGTGTCTGAAAGACGTCTGGCCGGGTATAAGCGGGCTCTCAAGGAGGCACACCTTCCGTTTGCGCAGGAGCACATTTATATGGGAAGTATCCATGAGGACAGGCAGCTTGCCATGCTGCAGTCTCTGGCGGGGCATATTTTTGATTATACAGCAGTCATTTTCAGCAGAGATTATTATGCTCTGGAAGCCATGGATTATTTCCGGCATCACGGGATCTGGATTCCGAAAGATATTTCGATCATTGGATTTGACGATCTTGGCATGTCAAAATTTGCATATCCAAGACTGACGACAGTCAGACAGGGCGCGGCGGAAAAAGGGCGCAAAGCCGCAGAACTGCTGTTTCAGGCACTGGAAGAAAAGGAAGATAAAAAGGTAGATATCCGGATTCCGGTCCGGCTCATGGAGCGGGAAACGGTAAAAGAAATTTATGTATAAACTGCCCGGAAACGCGGCAGGTTTTCTGGCACTGCTTGAAAGCGGCGGGAAAATCATGTAAAATAGCAGAGTGGAAAAAAGTAAAAAGGAGAGAAAACAATGAGTAAGAAACCAACAGTATTGATGATCTTGGATGGTTATGGGCTGAGCGAGAAGACCAACGGGAATGCGGTTGCAGAGGCCAAAACTCCTGTTATGGATAAATTAATGGCAGAGTGTCCGTTTGTCCGCGGAAATGCAAGCGGCATGGCGGTAGGACTGCCGGACGGACAGATGGGAAATTCAGAGGTCGGACACCTGAACATGGGTGCAGGCCGGATCGTATATCAGGATCTGACAAAGATCACAAAATCCATTCAGGATGGAGATTTCTTTGAAAATGAAGCACTGCTTGCAGCATGTGAAAATGTAAAGAAGAATGACAGTGCACTGCACATGTACGGACTTGTCTCTGACGGAGGTGTACACAGCCACAATACACATATCTACGGACTTCTGGAACTTGCGAAACGTCAGGGAATCTCCAAAGTCTATGTTCACTGCTTCCTGGACGGACGTGACACACCGCCGGAATCCGGAAAAGATTATGTGCAGGAACTTTCTGACAAGATGAAGGAGATCGGCGTCGGTGAGATTGCTTCCGTGATGGGACGTTACTACGCAATGGACAGAGATAACCGCTGGGATCGTGTAGAACTCGCATACAATGCCCTTGTAAAAGGCGAAGGAAATACATGCGAAGATGCTGTAGAAGCAGTACAGAAATCCTACGATGACGGAAAGACGGATGAATTTGTTGTTCCGGCTGTCATTACAAAAGACGGAAAACCGGTCGCAACAATCAAGAACAACGATTCCATCATCTTCTTCAACTTCCGCCCGGACCGTGCAAGAGAGATCACAAGAGTGTTCTGTGCGGATGAATTTGACGGATTTGACAGAGGAGACCGCATCTGCACAACCTATGTATGCTTTACAGAATATGACGTGACAATCCCGAATAAGCTGATCGCGTTCCATAAGACAGAGATCACAAATACGTTCGGAGAATTCCTTGCCGCAAACAATATGACACAGGCAAGAATCGCCGAGACAGAGAAATACGCGCACGTTACATTCTTCTTCAATGGCGGTGTGGAAGAGCCGAATCCGGGAGAAGACCGTATTCTTGTAAAATCACCGAAAGTTGCGACCTATGACCTGAAACCGGAAATGAGTGCGTACGAAGTGTGTGACAAGCTGGTTGAAGCAATCCGTTCACAGAAATACGATGTCATCATTATCAACTTCGCAAACCCGGATATGGTAGGCCACACGGGAGTAGAAGCAGCTGCCATTAAAGCGATCGAAGCGGTCGATGAGTGCGTAGGAAAAGCGGTAGATGCCATTAAAGAAGTGGACGGACAGATGTTTATCTGCGCAGACCACGGAAATGCAGAGCAGCTCATCGATGAGACGACAGGCGAGCCGTTTACGGCCCACACAACCAACCAGGTGCCGTTCATTATCGTCAACGCAGATCCGGCATACGGACTGAGAGAAGGAGGATGTCTGGCAGACATCGCACCGACTCTGATCGAGATGATGGGAATGAAACAGCCGGAAGAGATGACAGGAACATCCCTTCTTGTACGTAAATAGAAATTGAATGTCAAAATGAGCGGGGCGGCTTCGGCTGTTCCGCTTTTTTTTCAATCTGTTCACAACCGGATCTTGCAGGATGGGCTGAAAAATGAATAAAATCAACATAAAAAATTCATTTTCAACCTGATTTCCCGTGAAAATTAGAAAAATAAAGAGAAAATTGCAAGAAACAGTTGACGAAAAGTCAAAAGCCCGATACAATAGAAACCAGTGAAAATGAAGAAGGGCGGTAGAACCATGACAGCATATAAAGATCTGAGCAAAAATGAGCTGAAAGCTCTGAAAAAAGAGCTTACTAAAAAGTTTGAGGATGTAAAGGCGAAGGGACTGAAACTTGATATGTCCCGTGGAAAGCCTTCTACAGAGCAACTGAATCTTTCTATGGGAATGATGGATGTTCTGACCAGCAGTTCCGACCTCGTATGCGAAGAGGGCGTTGACTGCAGAAACTACGGAGTATTAGACGGGATTAAAGAGGCAAAGCAGCTTCTGGCAGATATGATGGAAGTTCCGAAAGACAATATCGTTATTTTTGGAAACTCCAGTCTGAATGTAATGTACGATACGGTAGCGCGTTCCATGATTCACGGTGTTATGGGAAGTACGCCATGGTGTAAACTTGACAAGGTGAAATTCTTATGTCCGGTTCCGGGATATGACCGACATTTTGCGATTACAGAGCATTTTGGAATCGAGATGATCAATATCCCAATGACTCCGACCGGACCGGATATGGATATGGTAGAAGAGCTTGTAAGCACAGATCCGGCAGTGAAAGGGATCTGGTGCGTGCCGAAATACTCCAATCCGCAGGGAATTACCTATTCTGACGAGACGGTACACCGTTTTGCGAAGCTGAATCCGGCAGCAGAAGATTTCCGAATCTACTGGGATAATGCTTACGGAATCCACCACCTCTATGAAGATAAGCAGGACTACCTGATTGAGATTCTGATGGAGTGTAAGAAAGAAGGCCATCCGGATATGGTCTACAAGTTTTCTTCCACATCCAAGATCAGTTTTCCGGGATCCGGTATCGCAGCGATTGCCGCTTCTGATGCCAACTTAAAAGAGATTCGTGAGCAGATGAAGATTCAGACAATCGGACACGACAAGCTGAATCAGCTCCGCCACGCAAGATTCTTTAAGGATATTCACGGCATGGTGAAGCACATGAAGAAACACGCGGACATTATGAGACCGAAATTCGATACAGTTCTTGCCTCTCTGGAAAAGGAGCTGGGCGGACTGGAGATCGGAAGCT
Source organism: Sellimonas catena (assembly GCF_027924685.1). Classification (NCBI taxonomy): domain Bacteria; kingdom Bacillati; phylum Bacillota; class Clostridia; order Lachnospirales; family Lachnospiraceae; genus Sellimonas; species Sellimonas catena. The sequence goes on along the minus strand of NZ_BSBO01000036.1, from coordinate 10,847 downwards.
GGCTTGCTCCAAGAGGAGGATATTTCATCTCCTTTGACTCCATGGACGGATGCGCGAAGGCGATCGTCGCAAAGGCAAAGGAAGCAGGTCTTGTGATGACAAATGCCGGAGCGACCTATCCGTATGGAAAAGATCCGCACGACAGCAATATCCGAATTGCACCGTCTTATCCGACACTGGATGAGATCAAACTGGCAATGGAAGTATTCACACTGAGCGTCAAACTGGTAAGTGTGGATAAGCTCCTTGCCCAGGCTGAATAAATTAAGCCCCTTCTTAAATATTATTATATATGCCCTATGTGAAATACTGTATGCAGGATACCAGGTGTATCTGGCATACAGTATTTTGCGTTGTGCGCGATTATATAAAATTGACAAAGCAAATGATGACAGGTATGATGAATATAACATATAAAAAAAGAAAGGCGGGGGTCAGAATATATGAAGATATTAATTTTAATAGCTGTGATTCTGTTAGGATGCAATGGGTGTGCGTCGAAAAAAGAGCATATCGGCAATAGCGAAACGACCCCGGCAGTATTATTAGAACTTTGTTCGGACGAAAAAGGAATTCCTTCTTCAAGCTCACAAATCGAAGTAAAGAATATGCCTATGCAGAGTTTCGAATAAGTTCGGATAAAACAGAAGGTTAAAAAATGGCTCTCGTTTATCAGAAAACGAGAGCCAAAGCTGTTTGCTCATTGAAGCAGAATGTATTCGTATTGTTAAATGATGATCCGGCAGGCATCAAATGGATGCCTGCTGTTCTTTTTCGAGATTTTTATTTGCGGTAGAGAGCATCAGCTTGATACGGTTCAGCTGATTGACTTCGCTGGCACCCGGATCATAGTCGATCGCAACAATGTTGGATTCCGGGTGAAGCCGTCTAAGCTCTTTAATAACACCTTTTCCGACCACATGGTTTGGAAGGCAGGCAAACGGCTGTGTGCAGACGATATTCTTTGCGCCTGTCTCGATCAGCTCCAGCATTTCGCCGGTCAGGAACCATCCCTCACCGGTCTGGTTGCCAAGCTGAACAACTTCACTTGCCATGGAGGCAAGATGTTCAATTCTGGACGGCGGAGTAAAACGCTTGCTCTTTTTATATGCGTCCACAGCCGGCTTCCGGAACCATTCGATCACCTTGATACCGAGATTTGCGAGCCGGGCGGAAGACTTCTTCATTCCTAGATGGGTATGCTTGAAGTTGGAGTTGTAGAAGCAGTACAGCAGAAAGTCTACAAGATCCGGCACAACCGCCTCTGCGCCTTCATGCTCAAGGAGATCCACCAGGTAATTATTTGCAGCCGGGAGGAACTTGACGAGGATCTCTCCGACTACGCCGACACGAGGCTTTTTCTCATCCGTGATCGGCAGAGTATCAAAGTCATGAATGATCTGCCGGCAAAGTTTTTTGAACCGGCGTCTGGAAGGATATCCTTCAGAGACAAATTTCCGGCAGACAGCAGCCCATTTTTCATAGAGCGCATTGGCAGATCCTTTTTCAGCCTCATACGGACGAATCCGGTAGAGACACCGCATAAAGACATCTCCAAGGACTGCGGCATATACACCGCGCAGCGCCAGCATCGGCGTAATCTTGAATCCAGGATTCTTTTCCAGTCCGCTCAGGTTGATGGAAATAACCGGGATATGGGCATACCCCGCTTTTTTCAGCGCCCGGCGGATAAATCCGATGTAGTTTGAAGCACGGCAGCCGCCTCCCGTCTGGGAAATAATCACCGCAAGATGATCGGTATCATATTTTCCGGAAAGGATCGCATCCATGATCTGGCCTACAACCATCAGAGACGGATAGCAGGCGTCATTGTTGACATATTTCAGGCCAACATTGACCGCATCCCGGTTATCATTTGGAAGCACTTCAATCTTGTAGCCGGAAGCCCGGAATGCAGGCTCAATCAGATCGAAGTGGATCGGTGACATCTGCGGACAAAGGATGGTATACGTTTCCTTCATCTCTTTTGTGAACGGAATTTTTTCAATTGCAGCACTCCGAACTTCACGTTTTTCTTTTTTTACATCTCTTGCGCGGATAGCCGCAAGAAGAGAACGGATACGGATTCTGGCTGCACCCAGATTGTTGACCTCATCAATTTTCAGCGAGGTATAAATCTTTCCGAAACCGGTCAGAATATCTGCCACCTCATCGGTGGTTACCGCATCAAGTCCACACCCGAAAGAGTTAAGCTGGATCAGATCAAGGTTCTCTGTTGTCTTGACATAGTTTGCAGCCGCGTAAAGACGGGAATGATACATCCACTGGTCCATGACATTAAGCGGCCGTTCCACCGGATTTAAGTGAGAGATGGAATCCTCTGTCAGCACGGCAATTCCATAAGAAGTAATCAGTTCCGGAATACCGTGGTTGACTTCCGGGTCATAATGGTACGGACGTCCTGCAAGGACAATGCCGTGCCGTCCGGTCTTTTCCAGATAAGCAAGGGTCTCCTCGCCTTTTTTCCGGATATCGTCCCGGCAGTTTTCCAGTTCCACCCATCCTTTGTGGGCGGCATCCCGGATTTTTTCTTCCGGAATCCGGAATTTCTCAGAGAAGATTTCAACCAGGCGGTCAGCCATAATCTCTTCGCTTGTCAGCGCAAGGAACGGATTCATGAAATCAACCTTTCCCTGTACGATCTCGTCCATATTGTTTTTGATATTTTCCGCGTAGGACGTGACGATCGGACAGTTGTAGTGGTTGTTTGCATCCGGAAATTCATTTCGCTCATACGGAATGCAAGGGTAGAAGATCCGGTCCACATTCTGACGGATCAGCCATTCCACATGGCCGTGGGCAAGCTTGGCCGGATAGCACTCGGACTCGCTTGGTATGGATTCAATTCCCATCTCATAGATCTTTCTCGAAGAAGAAGGAGAAAGAACAACGGAAAATCCCAGTTCTGTAAAGAAGGTAAACCACAGAGGGTAATCTTCGTACATGTTCAGTACTCTTGGAAGTCCGATCGTTCCGTGAGGAGCCTCTTCCTTTGGAAGCGGCTTGTAGCCAAAATACCGTTCATTTTTATAGGAGAAGAGGTTTGGAATATCGGTGTTGGTCTTTTCCTTTCCAAGACCCCGCTCACAACGGTTTCCGGTGATGAAACGTCTTCCGCCGGTAAACTTGTTGATTGTCAGACGGCAGTGGTTGGCACATCTCTGACATTTTGCCATGGATGTTTCGTATGTCAGATTTTCAATATCTTCGATAGAGAGCATGGTTGTCTCTTTGCAGTCATATGTATGGTACCGTTCACGGGCAATCAGTGCTGCTCCAAATGCTCCCATGATTCCGGCGATATCCGGGCGGACAGCCTCGCAGTTGGCGATTTTTTCAAAGCTGCGCAGTACAGCATTGTTATAGAAAGTACCGCCCTGGACAACAATGTTCTTACCAAGTTCCGATGCGTCGGAAACCTTGATTACCTTGAACAGTGCATTCTTGATGACGGAGTAGGCAAGGCCGGCGGAAATATCGGCAACAGAAGCACCTTCTTTCTGGGCCTGCTTTACTTTTGAGTTCATAAATACCGTACATCGTGTTCCAAGGTCAATCGGATGTTTTGCGTAAAGCGCTTCATCAGCAAAATCCTCCACAGAGTAATTCAGTGATTTGGCGAATGTTTCAATGAAAGAACCGCATCCGGAGGAGCAGGCTTCATTGAGCTGTACGGAATCTACCGTATGGTTTTTAATTTTGATACATTTCATATCCTGGCCGCCGATGTCAAGAATACAGTCTACATCCGGTTCGAAGAAAGAGGCCGCATAATAATGCGAGATCGTCTCGACTTCTCCCTCATCCAGAAGGAACGCAGCTTTCATCAGCGCCTCTCCGTATCCGGTAGAGCAGGAGTAGGCAATCCGTGCGTCTTCCGGAAGCCTGGAATAAATATCTTTCAGCGCGGTGATCGTTGTGGCAAGCGGATCGCCGTCATTTCCGTGGTAAAAGGAATAAAGAAGTGTACCATCTTCGCCTACAAGCGCAGCTTTTGTCGTAGTGGAACCGGCATCGATTCCAAGATAAACATTCCCTTTGTAGGTGGAAAGATCCTTGACAGGGACCTGATGTCTGTCATGACGTTCCTTAAATTCACGGAACTCCTCCTCGGAAGCGAAGAGAGGGTCAAGACGCTCCACTTCGAAATCCATCTGGATATGATTTGCCAGACGTTTCTGCAGCTCAATAATCGGAACATCCAGATCTTTTTTGGAATTCAGTGCGGATCCAACAGCAGCAAACAGGTGGGAGTTCTTCGGAGCAATCGTATGTTCGTCATCCAGCTCCAGTGTCCGGATAAATGCCGCTCTCAGCTCGGAGAGGAAATGCAGCGGACCGCCGAGGAATGCAACATGTCCGCGGATCGGCTTTCCGCATGCCAGACCGCTGATTGTCTGATTGACTACCGCCTGGAAAATAGAGGCTGCCAGGTCCTCCTTTGCGGCACCGTCATTGATCAGAGGCTGGATATCTGTCTTGGCAAACACACCGCAGCGTGCGGCAATATCATATAAGGCATTATAATTTTTTGCGTATTCATTCAAACCTGTGGCATCCGTCTGAAGAAGAGAGGCCATCTGGTCGATAAAGGAACCGGTACCTCCGGCACAGATCCCGTTCATTCTTTGTTCCACATTTCCATTCTCAAAATAGATAATCTTTGCGTCCTCGCCGCCAAGCTCGATGGCGACATCGGTCTGAGGAGCATAATCCTGTAAGGCAGTGGACACAGCAATTACTTCCTGGACAAAAGGAACACCGAGGTGTTTTGCCAGGGTAAGGCCGCCGCTTCCGGTGATGACCGGAGATACATGAATGGCCCCAAGCTGATGAACAGCTCTTCCAAGCAAGTCAGAAAGGGTTTCCTGAATGTTGGCAAAATGTCGTTCATAATCTGAGAACATCATCTCGTTCTTTTCATCAAGAACCGCAATCTTGACAGTGGTAGAACCGATGTCAATTCCCAGAGTGAAAATATCCCTTTGGCTCATATTGTGTTACTCCTTTTCTATCTTATATGTGCAGATGTATTTCTTCTTATGATTAATATATTTTTGCAACATCGTTTATTATACGACAAAAAGGAGCAAGATACAATAAAATCTTCCTAAGGAAAAATGAATTTCCTGTAAAGTCCGGGAAGAATTCCTGTAAAGTCTGTGAAGCCGATTGACAAAAAAACAGGGAGAGGATACAATGAAAAACGAGTATGAAAGGAGAAAAAAGATGAATTGGATTTCACGTTTAGAGCGTAAATTCGGCAGATATGCGATTCCGAATCTGATGTATTTTATTATTATTCTGTATGGAATCGGATTTGTGCTGGACTACATCAATCCGTATTTTTATATCCAGTATCTGTCATTGAACGCAGCTGAAATTCTGCACGGACAAATTTGGAGAATCGTTACATTTTTGATTCAGCCGCCGTCAAACAACCTGATCTTTCTGATCATTGCTCTTTATTTTTATTATATGATTGGAAGAACGCTGGAGCAAACGTGGGGATCATTCCGGTTCAACCTTTATTTTTTTACCGGTGTGCTGTTCCACGTGATTGCCGCCCTTTTGATCTATCTGGTTACAGGTCAGGTCTACATGCTGGGTACGTCCTATCTGAACCTTTCCCTGTTCTTTGCTTTTGCAGCGGTATATCCGGACATGGAGTTCCTTCTGTTTTATATTCTGCCTGTCAAGGCAAAATGGCTGGCATGGATCGACGGGGCATTTTTCATCTGGACGATCATTCAGGGTTTTCTTCCGTCATACGGCGGAACATACACCAGCTACCGGGCAAGTGCTTTTGCGGCGGCAATTTCGATTCTGAATTTTGTGATTTTTTATGTTTCAACGAGAAACTACGCACAATTTTCTCCAAAGCAGCAGAAGCGCAGAAGAGAATTCAAAAAACAGATGAAAGCAAGGCCGCAGAATCATTATTCCGCGCAGCCTGACGGCAGAGTGCCGAAGCACCGGTGTGCAGTCTGCGGACGGACGGAGCTGGACCATCCGGAACTGGAATTCCGCTACTGCTCAAAATGTAATGGAAACTATGAATACTGTCAGGATCATCTGTTTACACATGAACATGTAAAATAGAAAGGCACATCAAGAGGTTACGACCAGAAAGGAATGGAAGAAAATGAAGAAGACGAAGATTGTATGCACAATGGGACCAAATGCAAATGATGAGAATCTGATGAGAAATCTTGTGAAAAACGGGATGAATATTGCGAGATTCAATTTTTCACATGGTGACTATGAAGAGCATAAGTTCCGTATGGATATGCTCAAGAAGATCCGGGAAGAGGAGAAACTGCCGGTTGCAATTCTTCTGGATACAAAAGGACCGGAGATTCGTACAGGTGTCCTGAAAGACGGAAAGAAAGTGATATTACAGGAGGGGGCTGAATTCACATTGACTTCCGAGGACATTGTCGGAGATGAACACAAAGTTTCCATCACTTACAACGGGCTGACCGAAGATGTAATGCCTGGACGGAAAATCCTGATTGATGATGGACTTATAGAGCTGGAAGTTGTCAGAATTACAGAAAACGATATTATCTGTAAGGTAATCAACGGAGGAGAACTCGGGGAGAAGAAGGGGATCAATGTACCGAATGTACCGGTACGTCTTCCGGCTATTACAGAGAAAGACAGAGAGGACATTAAATTCGGCGTCAGCCAGGGCATCGATTTTATCGCAGCTTCCTTTGTAAGAAACGCAGAGTGCATTATCGAAATCCGAAGCTGGTTAAGAGAATGTAACGCCCCTTATATTCCGATCATAGCAAAAATTGAAAATGCGGAAGGAATCCGCAATATCGATGAAATTATCCGCTGCGCGGACGGTGTCATGGTTGCAAGAGGTGATATGGGTGTGGAAATTCCGGCACAGGAAGTTCCGTATATCCAGAAGGAAATTATTAAGAAATGTAATGACAACTTCAAACCGGTTATCACGGCGACACAGATGCTTGACTCCATGATCCGGAATCCTCGCCCGACACGTGCAGAGGTAACCGACGTGGCAAATGCGGTATATGACGGAACCGATGCTGTCATGCTTTCCGGGGAGACAGCACAGGGTAAATACCCGGTAGAGGCACTCAAGATGATGGTGCAGATCGTAGAAAATACGGAGAGCCATCTGGACTATGATGTGCTTCTGAAAAAAGCACAGCAGCACAGAAGACAGAGCATCTCCAGTGCTATCGGATTTTCCACTGTAGCAACAGCAGACAACCTGGATGCAAAATGTATTGTCGCGCCGACCATGTCCGGAGCAACCGCGAAGGTGGTATCCAAATTCAAACCGAGAGCAGATGTCATCGGTGTCAGTCCGGATGAGGCGACACTCCGCAGAATGCAGATTTACTGGGGCGTACGTCCGCTGAAATCTATTCCGCTGAAGTCTATGGAAGATGTCTGTGAAAACGCGCTTGAGATGGTAAAAGCGAAACAGTACGTGGAACCGGGGGATATCGTTGTATTGACGGCAGGGCTTCCTGCGCCGATGGGATCTTATTCTTATGCGGGGAACAGCGGAAGCAATATGATGAGAATTGCGGTAATTGAATAAAAAATGCAGTCAGGGCGGACAGAATTGTCTGTCCTGATTTTTCTTGACTTTCCGGGAAAATGTGCTATAGTAGTACCATAAAGAGCTACTAAGGAGAAAATATGGGTACAGAACAGTTTAAAGAGCATTTAATGAAATTTGATTTAACGAGACAGGAGGCTTCCCTTTATGAGAGCCTTCTTGAGAATGGAAAGCTGACCGGATATGAGGCGGCAAAACTGACGGGAATTTCCCGTTCGAATGTCTATGCCTCGCTGGCTTCTCTGTGCGAGAAAGGAGCAGCTTATCTGGAAGAAAATGAGACAGGCAGAAAATATCTTGCAGTGCCGGTTCAGGAGTTCTGTGAAGAAAAGATTGACCAGCTGAAAAATGAGGAGGACTGGCTGCTTCTCCATGCGCCTGTTCAGAAAAAAGAAGAGGAAGGCTACATCACTATTTCCGGGCAGGAGGCAGTGGAGTCAAAGGCAAGAGGTCTTCTGAAAAAAGCAGAAGAAAGAGTTTATATTTCAGCCGGACAGTCTTTCCTGAAAGTAGTGCTTCCGGATCTGCAGACTCTTTTCGATGCAGGAAAGAAAGTCGTCATCATCACAGACTGGGAAGAGTTACAAGAACCAGGGACCATTTACCGTGCCGGGGACAAAAAAGGGCAGGTGGGAATGATTGTGGATTCCTCCTTTGTCCTGAGCGGAGAATATGGAGAGCGGTCCGGAAACACCTGTCTGTATACAGGCCAGCGCAATTTCGTTGAGATTTTCAAAGAGGCGATGGCAAATGAGATAAAAGTGATTGAACTTACGAAAGGAGAAAAGAACTGATGGAAAAGAAACCATTTGTTTCCAAAGAAAAACTGGATGAAATTATTCAGGAATTTCCGACCCCGTTTCACCTGTACGATGAAAAGGGAATTCGGGAGAACGCAAGAGCTTTAAAGGAGGCCTTTGCATGGAATCCGGGATATAAAGAATATTTTGCAGTAAAGGCGACGCCGAATCCGTTCCTGATTCAGATTTTAAAGGAGTATGGCTGCGGCTGTGACTGTTCCTCTTTTACGGAGTTGATGTTATCCGGGGCAATGGGAATGAAAGGAGAGGACATCATGTTTTCGTCCAATGATACTCCGGCAGAGGACTTTCAGCTTGCCGACCGTCTCGGGGCCATCATCAATCTGGATGATATCACGCATATTGATTTCCTTGAAGAAGCGATCGGACACATTCCGGAGACGATCAGCTGCCGTTACAATCCGGGTGGAGTTTTTCAGATTACCAATGACATCATGGACAACCCGGGAGATGCCAAATACGGCATGACAACAGAACAGATTACAGAAGCATTTAAAATCCTGAAGTCAAAAGGAGCAAAAGAATTCGGAATCCACGCATTTCTCGCAAGCAACACGGTGACGAATGAGTACTACCCGATGCTTGCCGAAGTGCTTTTCAAAACAGCGGTCAAGCTGAAAGAAGAGACCGGTGTTCATATCAAATTTATCAATCTTTCCGGCGGAATCGGAATTCCATACCGTCCGGACCAGGAGCCGAATGATATCCGCGTCATCGGAGAAGGCGTACGAAAAGTATACGAAAAAGTGCTCGTTCCGGCAGAAATGGGGGATGTGGCAATCTACACGGAACTTGGAAGATTTATGATGGGACCGTACGGATGTCTTGTGACAAAAGCGATCCATGAAAAACATACGCATAAAGAATATATCGGCGTGGATGCCTGCGCGGTCAATCTGATGCGCCCGGCCATGTATGGTGCATACCATCATATTACAGTAATGGGAAAAGAAAACGAGCCGTGTGATCATAAATACGATGTCACCGGATCTCTCTGCGAGAATAACGATAAATTCGCGATCGACAGGATGCTTCCGAAGATCGATATGGGAGATGTGCTCGTGATCCACGATACCGGAGCACACGGATTTTCCATGGGCTACAATTACAACGGAAAACTCAAATCCGCAGAAGTCCTTTTGAAAGAAGATGGAACAGCACAGCTGATCCGCCGCGCCGAGACTCCGGCAGACTACTTTGCAACCTTCGACTGCTTTGAGATCGGAAAAGAACTGATCGCGGAATCAGAAAAAATCTGGAAATAATTCCTTGCAAACAAAGAGTTGCTGTGATATAATAATTCTCGGCTTAATCAGCCGGGAAAAGCCGGCGTGTCGGAATGGCAGACGAGGCAGACTCAAAATCTGTTATGGGCAACCATGTGCGGGTTCAAGTCCCGCCGCCGGCAGTACTTTATCAAATAAAGAGATACGAAAAGAGCGGGAAAACCACAGGGAAAAGGGGTTCCCGCTGTTTTTGAATAATTGGAAATTTGAAAGGGCAGCAAGAGGTAGATTCTTTTTTGGGGGCAGTGGCAAATGATGATGTATACCGTGCAATGTTGGCTATTATTATACCGCCTATTATCGATCAAATTGTAAAAAATAGTAATATAGATGAAAAATCGGCAATTTCATGTTTTTATCGATCGAAATTATACAAGGAACTTTCTGATGAACAATCGAAACTATGGCATTACAGCCCCCTGACACTTTATACGATGTACCAGGATGAACTTTTAACAGGATCCTATGATTATCCGGAGGAGGCATAAGAAGATGAGCAAAGAAGCCGGTTTTTTGATTTACTGCATGGAGAGATATCGTCATTTTAAAGGGCTCTCTGGTTCTGAAGTTGCAGATCTGTTCGAAAGCTGCAAAGTGGATGAGTATATTATGAAGTATTTTGAGTCTCTCCATACAATGGGAGAGCAGCATATCATAAAGGATATTGATGATTATATTGCCGAAATGAAAAAAGAGAATTAAATATTTGGAAACATGAAAGATCAGAGCTGTTGCTCCAACAATGCGGTCGTATCGTTGGATGATGAACGGCTCTTTTTTTATTTGATAAGGAAATTTGTCGTTAAAATCACATTTGAATAAAGAAATCTCCATTCTGTCGAATTTTGGTCTTTTTTTATCTATCTCAAATCCACGTAAAATAAGCAAAACATACAAAAATAGAAAAAATTAATACCTGTAATAGACAAAATGCATAAAAAATAAAATGAAATTTTGGCGGTTATTTTTGTATAAAGTCGATTGGTTAGTGTATAATTATTATTGGCAAAAATAGGAATTTTTCCTAAATAAAAAGGGAAGCAGAGAAAATCCCTACTTCCCAATCATACAGTTTTTCTTTATGATGTTAGTTGCAAAATAAAACACGTA
>NZ_BSBO01000035.1:0-43221 GCF_027924685.1 Sellimonas catena | reverse complement strand
ATGTGGAATTATCCTACACGGAGTTCTGCCGTTGCAGGGAATCCGACCAGACCTATATGGACAAGCTGTTTATCCCCATTCAAGGCTGTCTGCTTGAAGTCGTGAGGGAGCAATACACAGACTTCTAAAACTCCCTGCTATTAGGTTCCACATTCTCACCTCCTTTCTCGTTGGAAAGTTGGTGGTGCTTCCCCCCTTTTCGCGGGGCAATACGGCGTTTTTCAAAAACGCCGAAGATTTTTTGAAATTTCTTCAAAAATTTTTTGAACGTACAAAATGCGCCCGTCCGAAAAGCCCGGACGGGCGCATAGGCATTGTAAGCAGTATCCAGATGATTAGACAGTTCATATATATAAGCGTAGTTTCCCCCGGTGGTGGGCGGGCTTTTTTTGATAAGTCAATAACTGTCGGATTTTGTCGATATGCTTTTTGCTTCATGGCGGCTACCTCCTTTAGCCGCCGATTTCAACAGTGATACCGCGTCATTTCATTAGAAGATAAAAAGAAACGGCGGCTTTGATTTTTCAAAGCTGCTGCGGAAATCAAAGAACGACAAGCAACAGTTCTGATTTTGCTCCAATATGGTTATTAGGGGCACAAATTAAAATCAAAAAAGAGCCGATAACAGCAGTATTTCAAACTGCATATTATCGGCTCTGCGTCTGTGCGTCTGGCTCTTTTAATTAAATTATTTCTGTTGTTTTTTGGCTTTATTATATGTATTAGCTAACTGTCCACAAGCTGCTTTAATCTCTCTACCATGAGAAACTCTCATGGTAACTTCAAGTCCTGTTTGCTCTAATTGATGTTTGAACGCAACCATTTCTTGTTTTTGTGGTGCTCTAATTTTTGAATTACTCGTCGGGTTGTATTGCAGCACGTTAATCATAACATTTTTGCCCTTAAACCATTTTGCAAGTTGCCTTATATCTGAGGAACGGTCATTTATACCTGGTAAAAGCAAATACGCAAATACCACTTTTCGATTATGCCTTTGAGAATAGGACAATGCTTGCTTAACAACATCTTCAATAGCGTACATGTGCATATGAGGAATGATACAGTTTCTCGCAGCCTGTGTTGCTGCATGTAAAGATATTGTCAACTGAATTTTTAGATGTTCTTCGCGCAATTTTTTTAATTGATTAACTGGACCAACTGTTGATACGGTAATGCCGTCGGTTGGAAAGTTAAGTCCATTTCTATCTCGAAGAATATGGATTGCTGCAATCAAGTTGTCGTAATTGAATAAAGGTTCTCCCATTCCCATAAAAACGATACGATTTACTTTTTGACGTATCAATACAACCTGCTGCACAATTTCAGACGGTGTTAGATTACGAACAAAACCATTGCGTCCGGACTCACAAAAAATACAGCCAACAGAACAACCAACTTGCGTACTTACGCAAACAGTCCCACCATCTCGCCGTTTAATAAAAACCGTTTCAATATACCTGTTATCTTTCAATTCATAAACATACTTTTCAGTATCGCTACTTTTATAGACTTTTTTTGTTGATATTGATAGATTTTCTTTGTGAAATGGCTGTTTATACAATTCCGTATATAAGGCTCTTGCTTTATCCTCTCCAATTACTTCCGACATTTCTTTGTAAGTAAATCCGTATGGGTCATTCAATATTTCCGTAGGTGTACTTTTAGGTAAGTGTTTCATTTAAATATCCTTCCTTTTCAAAATTAAAAAGTTTGTTTTTCAGAGTTTTTGATTATGATTTCTAGTTTTTCAACATCAACGATATGCGTTAATTTACATTTAGGGCAGAAAAGAGGAAAATTTCTTAATACCGTATTATAAAATACTTGAACCCTCGTCTTTCCGTTACAAATTGGACATTTTATCCAATATTTTTCAAGCATAATATTTCTCCTTTTGCGCAAAAAAATGCAGGTCAATTCTCAACATGAGCATTGACCTGCATTTATACATATAATACTACAACAAAATTAAGGCATAGTTTTTATACTATGTCTATACGTCGTTAGTTTTGTTGTATAGCATACGCAAAATAAGCATGACAAAAAAGCCCATATTGAAAATGGGAAAAATCTTTTTTGATTTCAATGCTTATCGAATACGCATGCTATGTAACATAAACATTCACCCCCTTTTATATAATATTATATACAAAAGCAGCTTGTTGTCAACATATATATATATGAATTATTTTGGCTAACTGATAGAACTACGTAGACATATCCAAGAAGAAAGGGGAACAGTAAAATGTAATAGGGTGAATAACTATGGCAAAAAGACCAGTACCACGATACGACTTTAAGGCTTTTGGGGCAGCGATAAAGGCAGCGCGTGAGGGATGCAAGGAGAGCCGCAAGAAAGTAGGCGACGAAATGTTTATCTCGCCGCGCTACCTTGCGAACATTGAGAACAAGGGGCAGCACCCAAGTTTACAGATATTCTTTGAGCTGATACAGCGTTACCATATATCCGTAGACCAATTCCTTTTAGAAACGCCGCCGGAGAAGAACACGCAGCGGCGGCAGCTTGACGCGCTTCTTGACGGTATGAGCGATACAGGCATACGGATTGTAACCGCAACGGCAAAGGAGATTTCCGAAGTCGAAAAAGAGGGCGAATAGGAATGTCCGACTTAAAACTGAACAGGATTTAGAAAGCGTTGTAATCTTTTTTGAGGTTGCAGCGTTTTTCTTTTGCGTAAGTTTGGCAAAATCGCTTTTTCTCCGTAGTAGGTGATAAGAGCCTAAAGGATAAAAACATTCGTAGCAAGCATAGGAAGCGGGTACCACTTCCGTATTTTCGCCCTCCCGCGCTGCGGCGCGTCGGTTGAAAATTGCTTGTTGGGAAGTGTCCCAAACCCTCGGAACGGAAAGGAAAGGAGCGAACACATGGACGGACGCAAAAGGACAGTGCAAATCAAATTCAGAGTGACGGAAGCGGAACGGGATTTAATACTGGAAAAAATGAAGCTCGTACCCACCCGGAACATGGCGGCGTATCTGCGGAAGATTGCCATTGACGGGTATATCATTCAGATAGACCACGCCGATATAAAGGCTATGACCGCAGAGATACAGAAAATCGGTGTCAACGTCAACCAGATAGCACGCCGCGTAAACGCGACGGGGAACGCATACCAAGAGGACATAGAGGAAATAAAGGGGGTGCTTGCGGAGATATGGCGGTTACAAAGATTAAGCCTATTAAAAGCACTCTAAGCAAAGCCCTTGACTATATCGAAAACCCGGACAAGACGGACGGGAAAATGCTTGTGTCCTCTTTCGGTTGCTCCTATGAAACGGCAGATATTGAGTTTGAATATACCCTGTCGCAAGCACTCCAAAAGGGGAACAATTTAGCCTTTCATCTGATACAGTCCTTTGAGCCGGGGGAAGTCGATTATCAGAAAGCCCATGAAATCGGAAAGCAGCTTGCCGACGCGGTAACAAAGGGGCAGCATGAGTATGTACTCACGACGCACATTGACAAAGGACACGTCCATAACCATATCATTTTTTGCGCGGTGAACTTTGTAGACCACCATAAATACAATTCCAACAAAAGGAGCTATTACGGCATACGGAACATGAGCGACAAGCTGTGCCGGGAAAATGGCTTGTCCGTTGTCGTCCCCGGCAAGGGCAGCAAGGGAAAGAGCTATGCGGAGTACCAGGCAGAAAAGACGGGTACAAGTTGGAAAGGCAAGCTGAAAACCACTGTTGACGCGCTTATCCCCCAAGTTTCCAGTTTTGAGGAATTGCTAACGCGGTTACAGGCGGCGGGCTATGAGATAAAGCCGGGGAAATATGTATCATGCCGCGCCCCCGGACAGGAACGCTTCACCCGCCTTAAAACCCTCGGCGCAGACTATACAGAGGAAGCCGTAAGGGAACGGATAGCGGGCAGACGGACAAAGGTGGCGAAAGCTCCCAGAGAGCAGCGCGGCGTGTCGCTGCTTATCGACATTGAGAACAGTATCAAGGCAGCGCAGAGTAAGGGCTATGAACAGTGGGCGAAAATCCACAATCTGAAACAGGCAGCTAAAACAATGAATTTCTTGACGGAACATAAGATTGAGCAGTACGCGGATTTAGTCAGCCGGATTGAGGAAATGGCAGCGGAAAGCGGACAGGCGGCAGACGCATTGAAGAACGCCGAAAAGCGGCTTGCGGAAATGGCGGTGCTTATCAAGAATGTTTCCACCTATCAAAAGACAAAGCCTGTCTATGACGCATGCCTTTTAATTATACTCATATTGTAACAGAGAAAGAGAGGTGCCGGAGTAATCCGGGAATTGGAGGCATATATGTACGGAGCAATTTTAGGAGATATTATAGGAAGTCCGTTTGAGTTTGACAGAGGTGATAAAACAAAGAATTTTGATTTGTTTAGTGAAGGCTGTGGCTTTACAGATGATTCTGTTATGACAATAGCAGTTGGAGAAGCTCTCCTGGCAGTCGGACCGGAAGCAGCAGTAAAGAAAATTGAAGATGCGGTAGCATCCAATATGCAGGATTGGGGAAAAAGATATCCACATGCAGGCTATGGTGGAAGCTTCAGACATTGGCTTAAAGAAAATAATCCGAAGCCATACGGAAGCTATGGAAATGGTTCAGCCATGAGAGTGTCAGCAGTAGGCTGGCTTTATGATTCGATGGAAAGAACCAGAGAGGTAGCTAGAGCTACAGCGAATGTGACACATAATCATCCAGAAGGTATAAAGGGTGCAGAGTCAACTGCAAGTGCAATATATATGGCAAGGAATGGATCTTCAAAAGAAGAAATCAAAACTTATATCGAGAGGGAATTTCATTATGATCTGAGTAGAACATTGGATAATATCCGAACCTACTACCATCATGTTGAAAGCTGTCAGGAAACAGTACCAGAGGCAATCATCGCATTTCTGGAATCCAAAGATTTTGAGGATGCCATACGGAATGCAGTATCACTTGGTGGAGATACGGATACGCTTGGTGCTATTACAGGAAGTATTGCAGAAGCATTTTATGGGATCCCAGCTGTGCTGATTGCAGAGTGTAAAAGCCGGATTGATAAGGGACTGATGACGGATGTTCTTGATGAATTTGATCATGTACTTGGCAGGAGCGTGGATACTTATTCAGATGAAGTGGATGAGACACAGGCAAATCAGATGATTGAGGCAGCAATCGACCAGTATTATATTCAGCAGGATAAAAATGGAATGCTGTTATTTATGGAAGTTATGGTAACAAGAATGCAGCAGGCAGGAGAAGTTATTGTTCCATATATCACGGAAAATCCTTTTATGTCGGAAGAACAGATAAGTAAAGTAAAGGCTGGTGACACGATTTCGCTTGACCATGATGTAAGACTTAAAATAGAGACTGTAAAAGATTCTGATGAAAAAGAATGGATTGGAGTATTTACATCTTCTGAAGAGATGCATAAGGGTTCTGCTGGAAATGTGCAGATGAATCAGTCTATTGAATCAATACTTCGTCTGGCACTTAATTGGGAACAGGTGAATGGAATTGTGATTAATCCGTTTGGTAAGTATATTCAGATGACAAAGAAGATGATAGAGCTTTTAATCAATGGGTATGAATATAATGAGAATGAAAGGAAGAGCAAAGATGATGAGAACAATTAAAGTTACAGGAAAAGGGAAAATAGCAGTAAAGCCGGATAAAATCCGGTTATATGTCAACAAGGAAGAACTTTGCAAAGAATATGAAGATACTCTCCGAAGGTCAACAGAAGATACAGAGCTTCTCAAGGATTTGTTTGAGAAACTTGGTTTTCAGAGAAAAGACCTTAAAACAGTATATTTTAATGTCGATACAGAATATGAAAGCTATCAGGACAGAGATAAGAGCTGGAAGCGAAGATTTAAAGGTTATAAGTATAATCACCATATGAAAATAGAGTTTGCAGCTGATAATAAAAGATTAGGGCAAGTCCTTTACGCTTTGGCTCATAGCTCATTAAGGCCAGAGTTTTCTATTGAGTATACAGTGGCAGATGTAGAAAAATGTAAAAATGAGCTGTTACATAAAGCAATCGAGGATTCCATTCAAAAGGCACAGGTGCTTACAACAGCAGCAAATGTGAAATTGGGTGAAATACAGGCAATTGATTATTCTTGGGGAGAGATAGATTTTGTAACAAAGCCATTGAATGAAATGAGATTAATGGAGTGTACGGAATGTGAAATGAGTGCACCGGGAGCATATGATATAGATATTGAGGCAGACGATATTAATGTTATTGATACGGCAACTGTAATATGGGAAATTGCATAAAGAGGAAGATATAAATAGATTAGACGAAAAGCAAGAGGCACCGTTAAAGTAGGTACCTCCTTCTTTTTAGAGAGTTAGCTCTTTTTCTGATATGGGAATTTGCATCTCCGGAGCATTAAGTAGTGCTGTGAAATTCTGTCTAATGATATTCAGTGTCTTCTGCTTTTTCTGCAATTCTTGTTTTTCCCGGACAGTAGCAGCTTGTTCAGATTCAAGATTTTCTATCCTCTTCTGGATTTTATTAGAGCTTGGGATTTTGGTAACACCGAGATCCTGAAGCTCTTTTTTTAGTGAATCGTGCAGTTGGTATTCTGCTTGATGTTTGGTTCGGTATGCTTTTGGATTTTTAGCAGATTTGCAATCTTCAATCACTTTTCGGCAGAGACGGTAAGAATCACAGTGTTTTTGAATGATTTTCTGTGTGCTCAGCTCACTGTTGATTTGCGTTATTCTTTGATCAGCCGCTTTAACAGAAGCATCAACATCAGAAACATGCTGTTGGAAATCTTCATAATTCAGCAGGTTATTTTCGGAAAGATAGTTGAAGGTGCGTGCCGCTTCTTTCAGGTTATTTAGTTTTGCCCATCGTTCAAATCCTTCTCGATTGCCGGTCGTAACATAAGTGGAGATATTGATATACAGGCGAGCTTCTCTGGACAGATGCCTTGGAGCTTTTATTTTGTTACGGTTTTTTGCCAAACGGATGCGGACATTTTCTTCTGAATAATAGCTTCCAAGAGATTTCATATAAGTGAAGTTTTTCTGTTCCGGTGCACAGAAGGACAGGTGTTTTCCCTGTCGGACTTCATATCCGGCTAACTGCATTTTTTGTAAAAATTCCTCATAGTTGATGGAAGTCCAGATTGCTTTATCAACTGCAACACGTAGCTTGGCTTTCCAGCTGGTGCCACGATGATATTCCATGTTCTCCTTATAACTTTTGCCTTTTTCTCCGGTTGGCATACTGGTGGCAAGTCCATTTTCATGGCAGATACGATTACTGATCCGGCAGATTTTATGGTAGCTCCGCTTATTGGAAACATACTTGTGATGATCAACAAAACTTGCTGCATTAAAGATGATGTGGTTATGGATATGATTTTTATCAACATGGGTGCTTATCACATATTCATATTTTCCTTTCAGTACTTCGTTTGCAAATTGTTGCCCTAAGCGATGGGCAGTTTCGGCATCAACTTCTCCAGGTTTAAATGACTGGATCAGATGAAATGCCAGGTTATCACCTTTGTCCATTCCATTCTTTTTTGCCATTTCTCTTGTCATAGAAAATTCAAGATCTGCAGTTTCCGGGGAACAGCCAAAACTGGAAACTAACAGTTTTTCATCTGTTTTATCTGGATTCGTGATGTAGTCCAGAGCTTTCTTGTCTGTTACTTTAATTGGGAAGATCTTAAGATACGCCATAATTCTTTCACCATCTCTTTTAATTCTTGCTTTTCTTCCGGATACAGATCACCGGTGCTGTTTACTTTTTTGGCAATCTGATTAATATTCACACCGATCTTATGCATTTCCTCATACTGTTTCTTCAGTGGAGTGGTATCGGTGTTGACGATGTAACCGTCGATTGCCATTTTACGAAGATAAGCTCCCATATTTTTTGTCTTTGATTCAATCATCTTTCTACGAATAAGCTTTTTTTCTTCTGGGGAAACACAAAACAAAATCTGTATATTTCTTTTTCTCTTTGCCATAGGCAGATTCTCCTTTCTTTGGTTCTTCGAAGTAGTGACTTCTGTGTTTTTAATTTAGGGCAGGGTTCCCTAAATTGCTGGTTTTCCGGAAGTGTATATACACTTCCTGTCCTTGCTATTTACCGGTGGCACAGCCGCCGGAAGAGAGTCTTAAAAAAGAACCCTCTATAAATAAGGTACTGAGAGAAGAAAAAGAGGACATCGAAGCTCAGAAGTATGACGCAAGCATGATTCTGTGGTATAGTAAAATCTGAATGAAAAAGAAGAAAAGAGGTCAAACCGATGTCACGGAAAAACCATAAGATGATAGATGGGAGATTACTGCAAACGAATAAGAAGTATTCCCAGTTAAAAATGAAGCAGAAAGAAAAGATTGCGGAATGGATGTTTCAGGCAACCAGAGATTATTATATGAAAAAATGTACTTTTCCGAGTGACAAACATCTGGAAGAAGTGGTGGATTCTGTTTATGAAAAAATTGAAGATGCAGAAATCTGGATTCCGTATGGAGAGGTCTTCAAGCATTATAAATCCAAACGATCGGATATCAACAAACGTGTCAGAAAATCTCTGAATGAAAAAGAAGAGAGTCAGATTGAGAAGGTCTGTTTTATGAATATGTGTATGATTCAGGATCATAAAGGGAATGTACTGGCTCTGGATAAAGTAAATGATAGC
Source organism: Sellimonas catena (assembly GCF_027924685.1). Classification (NCBI taxonomy): domain Bacteria; kingdom Bacillati; phylum Bacillota; class Clostridia; order Lachnospirales; family Lachnospiraceae; genus Sellimonas; species Sellimonas catena. Next base: position 34,543 of record NZ_BSBO01000035.1, on the reverse strand, counting down.
TATACCGGTACAACTTTTCCAGGCGGTCACGTAGAAGCAAATGAGATTTTTCAGAAATCTATGATTCGGGAAGTCTGGGAAGAAACAGGACTTACGGTTGAAGCACCGAAGCTTGGAGGATTATATCATTGGCATAAGAGCGGAGTGCACTATGTTATTACCTTGTATAAAGCGGATAAGTTTACCGGAGAATTAAAGAGTTCTGAGGAAGGAAGAGTTTATTGGATTCCGCTGGAAGAGTTAAAAACAAAAGAACTTGCTACAGGTATGGAACACGTTTTGCGGATTCTGGAATCAGAGAAGGTGGACGAGTGCTATATGCATCTGGAAGCAGATGGATATGTGGGAGACTTGTATTAAAGAATTACATGAGAAATGGCTGCCTGCTCATTGGAGAAAAGACAGCCATTCTTTATAAGATACATCATTCATCTATTCTGTTTTTTGCGGTTCGTTTTTGGAAGTGAAATTAATATATTTGGCACGTTGTAAAATTGAAATAACTGCATCAATGCTTTCAGGATTGGAGAAGCTCATGATAAAAGGTTCTTCTTTAAATTCCATGGGTTCGAACCCAGGATTCTGATCTGGATTCTTGAGTATATGGATGGGACGTGCACTCTGATTATAAAATGCCAGTTGTGCGGAATCTGTAGTGTTACCGATGACACCAATGCCTACATCCCCTTTTCCAAAGTCTATTCTATGTTTATTTAAGTTGATCATTTTCAAAAATCTCCTTTTTCAAAAATAGCATATTTAGTAATTTTCTATTATTCCCGAAGTAGGGATATCTTTTAAAAAGTCACTGTTGGAAGTAATCGGAGAATCTACAATCTGAACACCGCTACGTTTCATCATTCGGAATTTGAAATCAAGAAGTTCCGGTGGAACTTTCAGTTCAGCTGCAGCCTGGAAAAATGACATATCAGCGTTAAGCATCTCCAGGACATCTTCATCCTCCAGAAGATAATCAGCGGCAAAGCAATTCGCTTCATATTCACATTGTGATACTCCATCGAATAATTCAAAATCATGAAAACACTTGATCTGAAGGGTTTTCTGATGAAGGAGTGCGTGCCCAATCTCGTGGATCAGGATAATCTGCTGTATGATTTCCGGCAGATCGCTGTTAATGACGATGCAGGTCTTTCGACATTCCCGCATACAGAAGCCTTTACAACAGTTTGGATCAGTTCCAAGCGGAAGCTTCTTAACAATAATATGCATAGCGGCTGCAAGGCGGTACGGATCACTTTCCTGATATTTTGTTTTTACTTTATTAACAGTGTCTCTTATACATTTTGAACTCATAAAAACACCTCGATATTTCATAAGATAGTTTGCTACAAGTATAGAGTAGCAAAAGTGCTGTACGAAAATACGGACACCTATGAATCACTTTCCGTTTCAGTGTTTTTCTTTTTCCGTCCAAATGTCTTTTTAGCTTCCATCTTACAGGAAAGATATGCTTTGGTTACAGCTTGATAGAAAGCATCTTTTGCTTCTTCGTCAAGTTCGCCACCAGCGAAAAGAGCACGGTTGGCTTCGAGAATCTCATTGATGTCCTTGGCTCCTTTTTCACCAAGCTGTCCATTGACTTCATCAATATAATCCATTTTTTCAATTCCATAAGAAGGATCTGTAATCTCGTCATGTTTTAAATAATCATAAGAGACATTTAATGCATGAGCGAGCTTTCTCATAGTAGAGATTCGTGCGATGGTGCCGGAACTTTCATAAGCTGCGATTGCACGCTGTGATACGCCGACCAGTTCTGCAAGTTCTTTCTGCGTCAGATGATTCTGTTCTCGTTGAAATTTAATCTTGTCTGAAAAATTCATAGTGGGATCCTTTCCAAGTTTTTGAAATCGTAACTTCATCAACTTTATAAAAACTATTGACAGAGTTCATTATCACGTATAAAATACAAACAAATGTTCGTGAAGTTAGTAGAAATTATAATTCAAAAACTTCACAAAGTCAATATGAAGCAAAGAAGTTTTATTACGATTTTTAGACTGGTAGGTGAATGTTATGAGCAGGACAATTCTTCATTCAGATATGAATTGCTTTTACGCAAGTGTCGAGATGTTGCATCATCCGGAACTTGCCGGAAAGCCGATGGCAGTTGGGGGCGATCCGGAAGCAAGACATGGAATTGTGCTGACTGCGAATTATATTGCAAAGCGAGCCGGAGTAAAAACAGGTATGGCATTGTGGCAGGCAAGGCAGGTTTGCCCGGAAATAATTTTTGTACCGCCTCGCATGGATCTTTATTTGAGGTTTTCCAGAATGGCACAGGAGATTTACAGTGAATACACAGATCAGAGAGAACCATTTGGGATTGATGAAAGCTGGCTGGATGTAACTGCCAGCACTTCTGTCAAGGGAGACGGAATGAAGATTGCAAAAGAGATCAGCAGTCGGATTAAATATGAACTAGGTGTTACCGTAAGTATTGGTGTTTCCTGGAATAAGATATTTGCAAAGCTCGGTTCTGATTATAAAAAGCCAGATGCCATTACAGAGTTTTCCAAAGACAATTACAAGGATATTGCATGGAAACTTCCAGTAGGAGATTTACTTATGGTCGGACGAAGTACTGAACGGACGATGAAGAAACTTGGCATTTGTACGATTGGAGATTTGGCAGGAGCAGAATCTTCTATATTAGAAACATATCTTGGAAAGATGGGATTGGTACTTCATACCTTTGCAAATGGATGGGATGAAACTCCAGTTTCGGTAGAAGGATATAAAGCACCAATCAAGTCTATCGGGAACAGCACAACAACGCCAAGAGATCTTGTTAGTGAATTGGATGTCAAGATTATTTTGATGGCTCTTTCAGAGAGTGTAGGAGCCAGGCTGCGTGAAAATGGTTTTCAATGCAGGACAGTAGAAATCTCGATTCGGGATAATGGTCTGTATCATTTCACGAGACAGTGCAAGCTGGACAGGGCAAGTAATCTTACAGAAGAAATTGCCAGAACTGCATTTGAGTTATTTCAGAAAAATTATAACTGGGAACATCCGATTCGTAGTCTTGGTGTTCGAGGATGTGATCTGGTATCAGAAGAGATGCCTTATCAGCTTGATTTATTTATGGATGAAACAAAAAGAGAAAAAATCAAAAAGATGGACCAGGTGGTAGATGAGATCCGTGGAAGGTTTGGCTATCAGAGTATTCAGAGAGCATTTATGTATCAGGATAAGATACTGGCACAGCTGAATGCTAAGGAACATACGGTTCATCCACAAGCATATTTTCATGGATAGGAGAGAGCAGGTGTTTTGTAATGACAGCTAAAGTGTATGTAGATGTCCTGGCGGTATTTAGCCGGGAAGGAGAATTGATCCCTACAGCGTTTGTCTGGGAAGATGGACGTAAGTATGCGATTGATAAGGTTTCAAAACCGGAGCGTTGTGCCAGTCGAAAAGCTGGTGGAACCGGATATCGTTATACCTGTCAGGTGGGCGGGAAAATCTGTCATCTGACTTATGAAGAAAATTACAGATGGTTTATGGAACGTAAATAGATTTAAAAAGTAGTATTGACACTAGCTTTACTTTTGGTATCATTGGAAATGTGGTAGTGATGATGTGAGCTTTAAAATGAGGTAGATAATATGAGATGTCAGGTTTACATTCCAAAGGAACTGGAAGAGGTGTTGTTAAATGATGCTAAAAAAGCAGGTGTTAATGTATCAGAAATTATTATTAGAATATTGAAAAAAAATTATAAAACAAAGAATAGCGAAACACTAGATTATATTGCACTTAAAGATATTGTTTTTAAAGAAATAGAAGAATATATTTCAACATTAAATATCAATGATGAATTCGAGTTATATGATGCATCTGAAACATTTCGCAATATTCCGATGACAAAAGAGGGGAAGCCTAATGTTAATCGGGCAAAGCTTGGTAGATTGTTTGGTCAGTCTATTGGCAAAAAACCATTTGAAAATGTGGAAAGAGTTTATATTGCAAACGGTAATGTTAAGAAATCAAGATACAATAAAGCTACAATGTTTAAACGAACAAAATAGTTGTAATACAAAATATTGTAACGTGCTCCAAAGGGAGCCCTGAATCAGGGCCCCCTTTGGAGAGATAGATATTCGATGAGAACATCAGCAGTCGGGGATACATCCTTTCCCGTGAGAACCGATTGCTTTCAATAGATCATACAGTTGCCGGTCAGCCAGAAATAGAAGCTATCCCACAGCGGATATTTCTGCGGAATCTGCATGAAGAGATGTTAGGACAGTGACAGACTGTGAATGGAACAAACAATACAATGATTGGTCTGGCTGCGGAAGCGGTCGGGAAGGAGGACAATTATGCAGAGAATACAGGATATGTTTATCAATATGGAAGAAGTGGCAGAGGATGCTTATAAGAATACGGAATTATTGCTGAGTCAGTATACCAAGGTAATGTTCCGTATTGAGAAGAATCTTGTGGATATAGATTATGAAATGTATGCAGAAGAAGGGAAGCATCTGAAGGAAATGTTATATGATCTGGTAGATTTCGATGCGACTGCAGAGAAACGCAGAATTCAGGAAAAGCTTCTGAATAATGATATGAATCTCTGTTTGCTGGAAATAATGAGAGATTCCCTGATAGCTTTGAGGGATTATCCAAAGAATGGACAGCTGTATTATCGGCTTTTGAAATATAGATATTTTGAAGCAGGAAATACCAATGAAGATGTGATGCTGATGCTGGATGATATGCCAAGCACCACTTACTATCGAAACCGTAAGAAAGCAATCCGGTTGTATGCAACAATGCTCTGGGCATTTACACGACCGGAAAAGATACAGAATAAGATGGAGGAAATAAACTGGAAGAAAAGTGGAAGTAAAGTGGCAGTGAACTGACAGTAAACTGGCATGTGAATGGTATTACAATGAAAATACGTGCATGTTAGAATTGATATGCTGAGAGAAATAGACCTTCGCAGACGTAATGTTTGCGGAGGTTTTTCTTTTCTCAAATTATAAGGCGTCAGGCTGTGCCCGGAAGGGCATGGCCTTTTTTTATACCCAAAAACAGGTTGCAGATTTGAAAAAGCTTCCTTTTTAACAGGTAGATGCCGGAAAGGAAGAGCATATCAAGATGCAGGGAAGAGGCAGGCATTATGCCAGATATCCATGATTTTCGATTTGTCACAAATCAACAAAAACGACAAATCGGAGGAACAATCATGGAAAAAAGAAAATACACATTTTACGACAGATACCAGAAGGTGAAATACGCTAATATTACTGCAGAGGAGCTGGAAGTTCTTAATATTTCTTATAATAAGGAACATTATATGTTCGATCAGCAGCATCAGAGAAATAATACAGTATTATTTTGTGGATTAGAATCAGAGAACGGTTGTGCGACAGACTTTATCGCAGATAGTGGACGTGATATTGCATCGGATATCACAACTGAGATCTTCTTCAAAGAACTCTTCAGTGATCTGACAGAGAAAGAAAAGAAAATCGTGAGCGATTATTTTATCATGGGAAAACAGGTTAAGGAAACAGCAGAGGAACTGGGCATCAGCACACGTCAGGTAAGTAGAGACAAGAAAAGTGCTTTGGCAAAAATGTTAAAGAGGATGAAAGCAGCTGGATATGAATCATATGCTGAGGCGGCTGGTGCATTTCTGCAGGAAAGCGATTATATTCCAACACAGATGGAAACACAGAATTCTATTATGAAGAAAAGGACCGGAGAAGTGAGACTGCCATCAGATCATAAGATGAAAAAATAAATTAGTTAAAAATTAATCATGATAATAATGTGATGATATCACAGAAAACAAATGAATTTCAGATTATAATAAAGCCACAAAAGAAAAAACAAGGAGGACTGTAAAATGTCTGCTATTAATATCAATAAAAATAATTTTCAGAATGAAATAATGGATTCCGAGAAAACCGTTCTTTTAGACTTTTGGGCTCCTTGGTGTGCTCCTTGTCGTATGGTGGCTCCTATCATAGAGGAGATAGCAAGTGAACGCCCTGATATCAAAGTTGGAAAGATCAATGTGGATGAGCAGCCAGAACTGGCAAGTAAATTTGGTATTATGAGTATTCCAACTTTGGTGGTTATGAAGAATGGGAAGATTGTAACAAAAGTTTCAGGGGCAAGACCTAAGAAGGCAATCTTAGAGATGCTTTAAGGAGGTGCGTTAATGGGATTTTTTGATTTTTTAAAACAGGCGAATATTAATCAAGGGATAGAGGAATATAAAAAGACTGCTGGTGCAGTTCTGCTGGATGTTCGTACGCCGCAGGAATATCAGGAAGGGCATATACCAGAAAGTAAAAATGTGCCATTGCAACAACTTAACAATGTTGTTTCGGTAGTGAAGAATACAGAAATACCGCTGTTTGTATACTGTTATTCCGGAGCCCGAAGTCGTCAAGCAACTGGGATGTTGCAACGAATGGGATATTCTAAAGTAAATAATATTGGTGGCATTGCTGCTTATTCAGGAAAGGTGGAAAAATAAGATGAAGGTAATAATCGTAGGCGGTGTAGCCGGAGGAGCTACAGCTGCAGCAAGAATACGAAGATTGGATGAACATGCAGAAATTATTGTGTTTGAAAGATCCGGATACATATCCTATGCGAATTGTGGGCTTCCATATTATATCGGAGACGTGATCACAGACCCGGAAGAACTTACACTACAGACACCAGAGAGTTTTTTTAAACGATTCCGTATTAACATGAAAATTCATCATGAAGTTATCTCCATACATACGGAACGAAAAACGGTTTCAGTGAAAAATTTAGAGAATGGTGAGATATTTGAAGAAAACTATGATAAGCTGATCCTCTCTCCAGGTGCAAAGCCAACACAGCCGAGACTTCCCGGAGTAGGTATGGATAAACTTTTTACACTTCGTACTGTAGAAGACACTTTTCGGATAAAGGAATATATAAATAAGAATCATCCAAAATCGGCTGTATTGGCAGGTGGCGGTTTTATTGGTCTGGAACTGGCAGAAAATTTGAGGGAGCTTGGCATGGATGTTACAATTGTCCAGCGGCCTAAGCAGCTGATGAACCCATTTGACCCGGATATGGCATCCATGATCCATAATGAAATGAGAAAGCATGGGATAAAACTGGTACTGGGCTATACAGTAGAAGGATTTAAAGAAAAGGACAATGGAGTAGAGGTTCTATTAAAAGATAATCCATCCCTTCAGGCTGATATGGTGGTGCTGGCAATCGGAGTTACACCAGACACAGCATTAGCAAAAGAAGCTGGTCTGGAACTTGGCATCAAGGGAAGTATCGTAGTGAATGACAGAATGGAAACTTCTGTACCGGATATTTATGCAGCAGGTGATGCAGTTCAGGTAAAACATTATGTTACGGGTGATGATGCGCTGATCTCTTTGGCCGGACCAGCCAACAAGCAGGGCAGGATCATCGCTGATAATATTTGTGGTGGTGACAGCCGTTACCTGGGCAGTCAGGGAAGCTCCGTTATCAAAGTATTTGATATGACAGCAGCCACTACAGGTATCAATGAAACCAATGCCAAAAAGTCAGGATTAGATGTAGATACAGTAATTCTTTCTCCTATGAGTCATGCCGGTTACTATCCTGGTGGAAAAGTGATGACCATGAAGGTGGTTTTTGAAAAAGAGACTTATCGTTTGCTTGGTGCTCAGATTATTGGATATGAAGGAGTTGATAAACGTATTGATGTGCTGGCAACAGCAATTCATGCAGGGCTGAAGGCAACCCAGCTGAAAGATCTGGATCTTGCATATGCACCGCCGTATTCCTCTGCCAAGGATCCTGTAAATATGGCAGGATTCATGATAGACAATATAGCAAAAGGTACCTTAAAACAATGGCATCTGGAAGATATGGATAAGATTTCTAAAGATAAAAGTGTTGTATTGCTGGATGTGAGAACTGTAGGTGAGTTTAACAGGGGGCATATGGATGGATTCAGAAATATTCCTGTAGATGAACTAAGGGAACGTATCAATGAAATTGAGAAGGGAAAGCCTGTTTACTTGATATGCCAAAGTGGTCTGCGCAGCTACATTGCCAGCCGTATTCTGGAAGGAAACGGTTATGAAACATACAACTTCTCCGGTGGATTCCGCTTCTATGATGCAGTGGTTAATGACCGTGCGCTGATTGAAAGGGCATATGCATGTGGTATGGATTATTAAAAAATAATCACAATAATTTTATAATTTACTTGTAGCGTAAAAAGATCCCCCATTTATTAGAATGACTTTCACAATTCTGATAAATGGAGGATTCTTTAGATGTCATAGAAAAACAGTTTTATGATCTTTGTAGTGTTTCCAGTCTTTTCGAATCAAGGATGGTGATTTTGCCGCGTGAGAGTTTGACGAGACCCTCGCCCTGAAAGTATCGAAGCATTCGAGTGATCACTTCCCTGTGGGAACCAAGATGGTTTGCGATAGTTTCGTGAGTGATTTTCAGTTCATTTGTTCCTTCGATAGAGGTCTCTTCTAAAAGAAATGAAGCAACACGCTTATCCAAACTCTTCCACATGATCTGTTCAATCAGCCACATGACATCAGAAAAACGGCTAGCCATTAATTCATTGGTATAGTTTGCGACGGGAGCCGATTCCTTCATGATGTCCTTATAGATTTCAGCAGGGATGATCCAAAGATCAGTATCTTTTTCTGCTTCAATGGTTACTTCAAATTGAATGGACTGCATGATACATGAGGCGGATAAAAGACACATATCCATATCGAACAGGCGGTAAAGTGTAATTTCTCGTCCTTCATCTGAAAGTATGTAAGTTCGAAGCTGCCCGGATTTAACCAGTAATAATCCAGTACAATCCAGGTTTCCGTTGTGAATGATCGTTCCTTTTTTTACATCCCGTGTAATCAAATTGTCTGAAATTACTTTTTTCTGTGCTGTATTTAAGTCATTCCATAGTGGAAAATAATTTTCGAAGCTCATAACAGTTATCTCCTTTACGAACATAGTATACTTACTTTTTTTAGATGCGTCAATTACATAATTGACATATGCCATAAATAAAAATATACTGACTATAGTACATGACTGTTGTGAATATGAGGGAGGGATAAATAATGCAGGGAGATGTCAGTTTTACATTTTTGGACCGAATTGAAGAAGTAGAACTGAATATTGTAGATAGACGATGGCAGTCTGCACTGGCATTGGCATTGACTTTGCCAGATATTTGCGGAGGTATTGCTTTCCCGGAAATTGTTAAACATTATCGAGATGGCCGGGTTATGCTGGATCGGCAAAAGAATCCGACCCGTGATGTGGGAACCCAGTATATTCGCTGGTTTGATGAATATGCAGGGGACTACTTTAAACTATCTCAATCCGATGAAAAGCCATATATTTGCGGAGAACGCTGTTGGCAGCTTCGATGTGAATATCTTCATCAAAATAAAGGATTTTTGAATGATGAAAATAATATACGCTTTCATCTTGGACTAAACTGTGGAATGTCAGTTTGTCAGTTGGAAAGTATGAACATACAGGAGAACGGAAACGATATTCGTATAGACATAGAACAGTTTTGTCTGAGGATGTGCAAGGCAGCAAAGAATTATTATGATAAAGTTCATTTGGAAAAAGACTTTAGTCTCTATAATACACCAGTTTTGGATTTTATTCAGGTAACACAAAAAAAGAAAGCTGCTTCTATTATTGCACTGGTCTGTGGCAGTGAACGTTATGCAAAAGGATTAAAAGAAACATTGCAATTTATTTCAGATCAGATCATGCTGTTTTACACACCGGAAAGTGCTAAAACAAGATTAGGCAGACATAAGCCGGATCTTTGGATTGTTACCGAAGATATGACGAGCCAACCGAATCAGCCATGGCGTGCGGACAGGACAACACCTGTAATTTTAATCACAGGCAATCCTGATGCTGTTGAAATTAAAAAGAATTCAGGAAAACTAACTGTTCTTTCTATGCCATTATCAATAGTTGATTTGCGGAAAACCGTCGAAATATATGTGTCGTGAGGAGAAGTTTATGCTGTACATAATACTATTATTTGTATTTGTAGTTGTAGTTGTATATTTGATGATGCTTATGCGGAGACAGAAAGAAAAGATGAGCGAAATTAAAATACAAATAGATCAACTGCAAGCACAACATGATCGATTGCAGAAAGAAAGGGATCAGTTACAAGAACGGATGAATCATCTGGAAGAGCAACGAGAACACTTGCAAATGCAAACAGACCAGGCATTTCGGAGTGCTGATGAAATCGAGAAAATTTACGATGAGATATGGAATCATGCTAATACCATTCACCTTTACTCTTCGTTAGCTGAAGAAGAAAGCAAATCTATAACAATGAAAGAAAAACAAAAAGAAATTATTCGAACAACTGAGGAAATTCTAAACATCATATATAAATATAAAGGTAATGTATAATAAAAATATGTCATTGTAATGATTAGCGTTCAAGGTAAATTCTTATGTAATAATATCACAGAAGGATTTACCTTTTTCAGGTACAATAGAGATACAAAATTTGAAAGGGGAACAAAGCATTGGCAAAAAGAATGGCAAGTGTCGATAAAAAAAGATGTGTTGTCTGCGGAGTATGTGAAAATACTTGTCCGCTGGCAGCTGTCAAAGTTTACCATGGATGTTATGCTGTGGTAGAAGAAACAGTGTGTGTAGGATGTGGAAAATGTGCAAAGTCCTGTCCGGCAGGTTGTATTGAAATGAAAGAGAGGACAGCGATGTGAAGAAAAAGAAACATTGGTATGATTATTTATGGATATGGGCGATCCTTTATTTTGCTCTCGGTTTTTTTAATATTTTGTTTGCTTGGTTTGGGATGATTGATTTCCTGTTGCCGTTAGGAATAGCGATATTCGGTGGAAATAAATTTTTCTGTAATCATTTGTGTGGACGTGGCCAGCTTTTTAGTAAGCTCGGTGGGGATTTAAAATGCTCAAGAAATAAACCAACCCCGCGATGGATGAGTTCAAAATGGTTCCGATACGGCTTTTTGATATTTTTCCTTACAATGTTTGGGAATATGGTATTTCAGACATATTTAGTTGGTGCCGGATCATCATCCTTGCGTGAAGCCATCAAATTATTCTGGACCTTCCGTGTTCCGTGGGGATGGACATACACTGCCGGAACAGTAGCTGATTGGGTGGCACAGTTTAGTTTTGGATTTTATAGTTTGATGCTTACATCTTTGTTGTTAGGGTTGATCGTAATGGTGTTATATAAGCCACGAACCTGGTGTACATTTTGTCCAATGGGAACAATGACGCAGGGTATCTGTAAATTAAAAAATAATGAAAAGAAGTAATACTATAAGGTGATTCATAAAAGGCATATGTCAAAAACATTATTGACATATGCCTTTTATAGGGCTATTATATAAGAAAAGCGAGAAAGGAGCAGTTTATGCCGAGACCAGTAAAATGCAGAAAAGTCTGTCATTTCCCCAATGTTTTAGAATTTCTTCCGGCAGATGATACTGAGAAAAAAACACCCATTGTTCTAACGGTAGATGAGTACGAGACAATCCGTCTTTTGGACAAGAAAGGTTACAGTCAGGAGCAGTGTGCAGCATCTATGCAAGTCGCAAGAACAACGGTCCAGCGAATTTACGAGATCGCCAGGAAAAAGATCGCAGATGCACTTATCGACGGGCATCCACTCAAAATTGAGGGCGGAGATTTCAGAATCTGTGACGGTCAGAGCGGCAACTGCAGCTTTGGAGGATGTTACAAACAGGAAATTTACAAAAAATATGCAGCAGAAAAAGGAGAAGGTATCATGAGAATAGCAGTAACATATGAAAATGGACAGATTTTCCAGCACTTTGGACACACAGAGACATTTAAGATTTACGATGTAGAGGAAGGAAAAGTAGTACATTCAGAAGTAGTAGATACGAATGGAAGTGGACATGGCGCATTGGCAGGAGTTCTTAATGCATTGAATGCAGACGTTTTGATTTGTGGCGGAATTGGAGGCGGCGCACAGACAGCGTTAGCGGCAGCAGGCATCAAGCTTTTCGGAGGAGTTTCCGGAGATGCGGATGAAGCAGTAGAAGCTTTTATCAATGAAACACTTGAGTATAATCCGGATGTGAAATGTTCTCATCATGAGCACAACCACGGGGAAGGACATACATGTGGCGAGCATGGATGTGGAAGCCACAGTTGTCATTAAGAAGTGAGATTGCCATCGGATCATAAGATGAAAAAATAAAAGGTATTGATCTATAAAGAGGGAACCCGCATCATCAAATTTGCTTGTGATGTCGGGTTCTCTTTTTATTTGCATAATGATATACTTTTATTGTGGTTAGAAAAATAAAGCATGTACAAAACTCATAGGAGAAAGATGTATACTTATGACAACATTTGGTGATAAAATTAGGAAGTTGAGAAAAGAGAAAAAAATGACTCAACAAAAGCTGGGTGATATGGTGGGCGTTTCTCATAGAACAATTCGATCTTGGGAAGTTGAAGGACGATATCCGAAGCAGAGTAGTTTATATCAAAAACTGGCAGATGCATTTCAGTGTCAGGTTTCTTATCTTATGAATGATAATGAAACCGTGTGCTTGGGTAATGATGAGCCAAGTGAATATGCTGGTGCTAAACAGGCAAGGCAGATTCTTGAACAGGTAGCTGCTTTATTTGCCAGTGGAACTATGACCAATGAGGACAAAACTATTTTCATGGATGAGATGACGAGACTTTATCTGGCATCAAAAAAGAACAGAAGAAAATGGTAAGAAGAAATGAACTGTTTTGTTTTCTTGCTTGATAGAAAAGAAGAATAGAACGTATAATAGTGTTAATGATCCAGAGAAGATTGCTCTGGAAATAGAATTATTCGTACCAGTGGTGCGAGTATAGAGTAGGAGTGAAAGAATGGTAGAAGATACTATGTTTTCCGGGGAATCGAAAAATATTGAGTACAAGGTATCCTTACCTGATAAAAGTGAAAAGTACATGAAGACAATCGTAGCTTTTGCCAATACACAAGGTGGCAAGCTGATTGTTGGAGTAGATGATAAAACACACCAGATTGTTGGTGTGGAAAATGATGTGTTGTTTCAGCTGATGGATGGAATTGCCAATGCAGTTTCTGATTCCTGTGTGCCGCAGATCATTCCTGATATTGAGCCGCAGACGGTAAATGGGAAAACAGTTATTGTTGTATCAGTAGAAGCAGGAAAGAATAGACCATATTATCTGAAATCAAAGGGAAAAGATAATGGCACTTATATCCGTGTAGCAGGTACATCAAGACAGGCATTTCCAGAGAAGATAAAAGAGCTGGAAATGGAAGGTGCCAGAATCTCATGGGATGAGCTTACTTGTGTGGGTTATCCTGTTTCAGAGGAAGCAACAGAGAAACTTTGTCTGGATATCGAAAAGTTCCGGAAGAAAGCAGGAATGTCAGAACATTCTGTAAAGAAAGAGCAGCTGATAAACTGGAAAATCTTAAAGCAGAGTGAGGGACAGCTTCTGGCAACGAATGCCTATGCATTGCTGACATCAGATTATTTCTCATTTTCTAAAACACAATGTGCGGTATTCAAGGGAACAGATCGTGCAGTGTTTCTGGATAAGAGAGAATTTACAGGACCGATTTACACACAAATCGAAGAAGCAGTAGATTTTGTATTGAGAAATATTCGGCTTGGAGCAACGATTGATGGATTGGTGCGAAAAGAGAAATATGAGCTACCGCCGGAAGCAATTAGGGAAATGATTATTAATGCCCATTGTCACCGTAACCTGTTAGACGAATCCTGTATTCAGGTCGCAGTTTATGATGACAGACTGGAGGTGACTTCTCCGGGTGGATTATATAACGGATTGACTTATGAGGAAGTCATGAATGGTCATTCGAAGATCCGGAATAAAGGCATTGCCAATATATTCAGTCAGATGGGACTTGTAGAGGCATGGGGAAGCGGAATAAAAAGAATCCTTAATGCAGCAGAAGAGTATGGACTTTTGAAGCCGAGATTTCAGGAATTCGATAATATGTTTCGGGTAGAGCTGTTCCGTAATTCATTTCCGATGACAAATGAAAAAGAAAACATCAGAGAAACATCGGAGAAGCATCGGAGAAGCATCGGAGAAGCATCGGAGGTAGTGTGGAGAACAGACCTCAACGATACACAGCAAAAGATTATAAAGTTACTTTCAGAAGATCATCAATTATCAGCAGTTAAGTTAGCTGAAAAAATTGGGGTTGCCAGTCGAAATATTGAGAACAATATTAAGAAGTTAAAAGAGTATGGTATTCTTATAAGACATGGATCTCCAAAGAATGGTTACTGGGAGATTGTAGATAAAGATCTACAGGAGTGAGAAGTAAATTAGTCCAAGACTAGTCCAAGATATCTCAAGATTAGTCCAAGGGAATATATATATAAATAACAAAAACAGATTGACATTTTGTAGTAATCAGTAGTAAACTGTACTTGTGGAAGGGAAGTGATATGTTTGGCTAGAAAAACACCAAAAGATGGCAAAGAAGAAAACATACGAGTACGGGTGACTCCAGAACAAAAACAGAGACTTGTTGAGTATGCAGAAAGACACTATCAGAGCATGAGTGGTGTTGTATGTCAGGCATTGGATCTCCTGTACGCAAGAGAAGAACAACAAAATAACAAAGAGTAGAATGGAGTTATTTTGGAGTTTATTTCTTCATAAGCTGTGCGAAAAGTACAAAATCAGAACACATGTTCGAAGCGTAAGTCTCTAATAACAGCCTTTGCGTGTCATGAAATGCTGTCCGCAAAGGAATTTGAATAATTAGTAAATCCCAAGAATCCTTGTAAAATGGGCGTTCTTGGGATTTCTTTTTTGCTGTGATGTTAGGGTGATGTTAATGGTGCTTCAGCTAAAAGGCATTTATTTACTTTTGGTCGAAGCGTCCCTGGTAAAGTACAGCTGAAACCAACGGAAAAGGGCTTACTAAATTGAGTGAAACCATTTTGGCAAGCTCTTTTTTGTTGCTTTGAGGTTGCAGTTTACTCGGCTTTTCGTTACTCAAGCAGAATGTTCGGTAATTTTGAAAAAAGTTTTTGTAATGAGAAAATTACGTAGATCAATATTACTTGAAATCAGATTCTAACTCGTCATTTTCAAATCAATCTCGTCAAAATAAAGAAAATGACGAGATTGAAATTGATTATGACGATGATTTGTGATAAGATGTAAATAGGTTAAGTTTGAGGTTTTGTGAGGAGATTATATGAGAACTTTTGATTATAAGAAGAGATATGAAAGGTTATTACAACCGGATCTTGTTGCCTTGCTCGCACAGATTCATGAATATAAAGGGGAACAAGCATTATTTGTGGAAGCAAAAGCAGACACACTTACTCAGTTGTTAGAAGTTGCGAAAATCCAGAGTACGGAGGCTTCCAATAAAATCGAAGGTATCTATACTTCGGATGAGCGTTTAAAAAAAATTGTCCGCGATAAGACAATGCCGAAAACAAGAAGTGAGAAAGAAATTGCGGGTTATCGGGATGTGTTAAATACGATTCATCAAAATTATGATTATATACCCATAAAACCATCCATCTTCCTCCAGCTCCATCGGGATTTATATAAATTCACAGGAAATGCGGGTGGTAGTTTTAAGTCATCAGATAATGTGATTGCACAGGAGGATGAACAGGGAAACAAATCTATACGGTTTCAGCCGGTTCCGGCATGGGAAACGCCGGCGTATATTGATGCAATCTGTGATGCATTTCAGGATGCCTGTAAGGATTCTCAGTGTGATCCATTGATTTTGATTCCTATGTTTATATTGGATTTTTTGTGCATCCATCCGTTTAATGATGGAAATGGGCGTATGAGTCGTTTGCTGACGCTGCTTTTGTTATACCGGGCAGGATATATTGTGGGAATGTATATCAGTATTGAAAAGCTGATTGAACAGACAAAAGAAACTTATTATGAAACCCTGCAAGAGAGTTCTTATAACTGGCATGAAGAGGAAAATGATGATGCACCATTTGTCCGGTATATGCTGGGAGTGATCGTTGCAGCTTATCGTGATTTTTCTTCCAGAGTACAGCTTTTAGCCACTAGCGAGATGTCGAAACCGGAGCGCGTCCGTGAGATTGTCCGCGGCTCCATAGGAAAGATGACAAGGGCGCAGATTATGGAGAAATGCCCGGATATCAGCCGTGTAACGGTAGAACGTGCTTTGACAGACATGGTGAAAAAAGGTGAAATATTAAAAATCGGAGGCGGTCGTTATACTGCCTATATATGGAACAGGGAGAATGAATCGTATGATAACAGGTGAATTAAAAAATAAAATTGATGGCTTATGGGAAATATTCTGGACCGGAGGACTTACCAACCCGCTAGATGTGATTGAACAGATGACATATCTGATGTTTATCCGTGATCTGGACGATGCAGATAATCTTCATATCAAAGAAAGCGCAATGCTTGGTCTTCCATATGAGAGCATTTTTGCAGAAGAAGTCCTGATCGGGGATCGCCGGATTGCCGGCAATCAGTTGAAATGGAGCGTATTCCATGATTTCCCGGCTCAGAAAATGTACAGTACCATGCAGGAATGGGTGTTCCCATTTATTAAAAATCTTCATGGAAATAAAGAAAGTGCGTATGCCAAATATATGGGTGACGCAATCTTTAAAATACCGACACCACTGATGCTGGATAAAATTGTGACTGCCATGGATGAAATATATGCTCAGATGGCACAGTTGAAAAAGGCAGATACAAGAGGAGATGTCTATGAATATCTCTTATCGAAGTTAGCAACAGCAGGGGTAAACGGGCAATTCCGTACTCCAAGGCATATCATTAAGATGATGGTGGAACTGATGGATCCGAAACCCGATGAAATCATCTGTGATCCGGCCTGTGGAACGTCTGGTTTTCTGGTGGTTGCCAGCGAATACCTGAAAGAAAACAAGAAGGAAGAAGTATTCTTTGACCAAAAAAACAAAGAACATTATATGAATCATATGTTTCACGGATTTGATATGGACCGGACTATGTTGCGTATCGGAGCTATGAATATGATGACGCATGGAGTAGAGAATCCTTATATTGAATATCGGGACAGCCTTTCTGATCAAAATCCGGATAGAGAAAAGTACAGTCTGATTCTTGCTAATCCCCCATTTAAGGGAAGTCTTGATTATGATATCGTATCTCAGGATTTGCTGAAAGTTGCGAAAACAAAGAAAACGGAACTTCTGTTTTTGGTATTGTTTTTGAAAATGCTGAAACCAGGTGGAAGATGTGCCTGTATCGTTCCGGACGGCGTTTTGTTTGGTTCTTCCAAAGCTCATAAAGCAATCCGTAAAGAACTGGTGGAAGAGAATCGCCTGGAGGCGGTGATTTCTATGCCTTCCGGTGTATTTAAGCCATACGCTGGTGTATCCACGGCTATCCTGATCTTTACGAAAACCGGACATGGTGGAACGGATAAAGTATGGTTCTACGATATGAAAGCAGATGGATTCAGCCTGGATGATAAACGCAATCCAATCAATGAAAGTGATATACCGGATATTATAGAGAGATTCCGAAATCGAGATCAGGAGACAGAACGAAAACGAACGGAACAGTCTTTCTTTGTAGAGAAGCAGGATATTGCTGACAATGAGTATGACCTTTCCATTAACAAATATAAAGAAGTGGAATATGTACCGGTAGAGTATCCATCTACACAGGAGATTATGGCGAATCTGCATGAGCTGGAAATGGAGATTACAAAGAATCTGGCAGAGTTGGATGAGATGCTGGAAAAAGATGTAGAAGAATAAATTTGGATTTGTGGGGATGAAAATATGAGAGTAAAACTTGAAGATGTTTGTGAAAGAGGCTCGTCAAACCTTAAACAATCAGATGTGATAGATAAAGCAGGAGAATATCCGGTTTATGGAGCTACAGGATATTTGGGAAATGTTGATTTTTATCATCAAGAAAAACCATATGTAGCCGTTGTCAAAGATGGTTCGGGTATTGGTAGAACTACATTACATCCATCTAAATCTTCCGTCATAGGTACTATGCAGTATCTTTTGCCAAAAGAAAATGTTCTACCAGAATATCTTTGCTATGTGGTGAGATATATGCACTTGGAGAAGTATTTTACAGGTGCAACAATTCCACATATTTATTTTAAGGATTATAAAAATGAAGAGTTTAATTTGGATACGCTTGATCGACAGATAGAGATTGTAGGTATTCTGAAAAAGGTTGAGAATATTATTGAGTTGCGTAGGCAGGAAATTGAAAAACTTGATGATCTTATCAAAGCCCGATTTATCGAGATGTTTGGAAATCCAGTCACTAATCCTATGAGATGGGATAAAGTTGAAATAAATGCTTGCCTTAAAAGCATTGAAAATGGAAAAAGCTTTGTTTGTGATGGTATTACAAGGAGTGGAGATGTTCCAGCTATCTTGAAATTAAGTGCAGTTACAGATGGAGCATATAAACCAGAAGAAAATAAAGCGATAATAGATGAAAATCTTTTTATAGAAAGTGCAGAAGTTCATGAAGATGATTTATTATTCACGAGAAAAAATACTCCTGAGTTAGTGGGTATGGCTGCTTATGTATTTTCAACACCAAAGAAACTGATGATGCCGGATTTGATTTTTAGATTAAATACAAATGATAGTTGTAATAAAGTTTATTTGTGGAAACTAATTAACCATGATCTATTTAGAGGAAAGATTCAAAGTATTGCGAGTGGTTCTGCAAAATCAATGTCTAATATTTCAAAAGAAAGATTAGGCAAACTTTTAATTTGTTTGCCACCAATAGAACTTCAAAAAAAATTTGCAGATTTTGTCGTTCAAGTCGAAAAATCAAAAGCTGCTGTGCAAAAAGCACTAGACGAGACACAGTTATTATTTGATAGTTTAATGCAGAAATACTTTGGGTAATTCAAAAATTTTTAATTAGGAGGATGAGGTAGAGTGGTAAAAGTAAGTAGAAGAGGAGGATTCTCAGATCGACAAGGAATCAAATCTGAAAATACAGAAATTCAGATGAAAAATTTCGATAATAGAACTCGTATACAAATCTTTAATTTGTTAAGCGAACAATATCATTTCTTCTATGGAGGACAATATTATAGTAATGATTCTGTACAAAGTTTTTTTAGATATGTTACTAGTGAAGTGTTTGGTCAAAGGATTGATACGAGAAAAAGTATAGATGATGATAAGTTTTTTGATGAAATAAACCAAGTTATAATGAATAATTCCTATGATGATGTATTAACTTTGGTTGAAGCCATTAGTGAATATTGGGAACAAGAATTAAATAAAAAATATCCATATAAAGCTTATGGGTATTATTTACAGGAAGAGACCTATAGCGTGTTTAAACAATTTAATGAATTGTTTAAACAGGAATATGTTGGATACAGATTTATTGATGGTTTGCTTTCTCCGATTAGCAATGAAATAGAAGTGGATACAATTAAAGAAACATTAGACTGCGAATATTCAGCAGTAACATTACATATTTCAAAAGCTCACAGTCTATTGGCAAACAGGGAACATCCTGATTATGAGAATTCTATTAAAGAAAGCATTAGTAGTGTAGAGGCTATGTGTGAGATTGTTACAGGAGTTCGCGGAAAAGAGGCAACACTAGGAAATATGTTGAAAAAATTGGAGCAAAAAGGTGTTGTTATTCATTCTGCTTTGAAGTCAGCGTTTAACATATTGTATGGATATACAAGTGATGCAAACGGTATAAGGCATGCTGGAGATATAGGAGGAAAAGCGTCAACGTTTGAAGAAGCCAAATTCATGTTAATATCATGCTGTGCGTTTATTAATTATCTAAAAGGTATAATGGCAGATTGATATCTGAAAGGAGAAAATTTATGGATATGTATTTGCCGTATATAGTTTCCGTTGTATGTGCTTTAATATCTGGTATTGCCAGTTATCTAATATCAAGGAAACAAATGAAAACGGATTTGGAAAAGTTAAATACTCAGTATAAATTAGATATAGAAAAAGAACGAGAAAAATTTATAATGGAAAAAGAAAAGCTGGAATTGGAACATAAATATGAGCTTGAAAGACAACAAAAAGAATTTGAGAATCAATTAGGTGGGAATTTGGTTAATACACTGATTACGGAAGCCATGAAAACGCCAGAGGTAAGAAAGCAAATTACGCAAGGTATGAATGCTTTAAATTTAAAGAAGAAGTAAGGGGGATTAGAGATGACCAACTTTGATTTCCTTAAGAAAGAACCACAATTTGATTCTTTCGCGAATGTGGCCATTTCGGCTGAGAAAATATTACATATTGATATGGAAGCCAGTGTGATCAACTGCCGCCGGGCTATGGAGTTTGCCGTCAAATGGATGTATTCCGTAGATGGTTCGCTTGTTATGCCGTATCAGGATACGTTGGTCAGCTTGATGAGCGCAGAAGAGTTTCGAGACATTGTGGATCCGGATCTTTGGAGAAGACTGGATTTTATCCGTAGAGTGGGAAACAATGCGGCTCACAATGGGAAAAAGATTACCCTGGATCAAGCAAAATTATGTCTGGAAAATCTGTATATCTTTCTGGATTTTGTGGCGCATTGTTATTCCAAAGATTATACGGAAGGAGAGTTTCATGCTGAATTTCTTGAAGAAACGAAACAGACTGTTTTAGAAGAGAGGCCACTAATTTCGGAACTCAATCTGAAAGATCTCATAGCAGAAAATCAGGTATTGAAAGAGCAATTGACGGCAAGGCGTGAGGAGCAGCAACAGACTTATGTACCGAAGCCTCTTGATCTGTCCGAGTATAAGACAAGAAAGATATATATCGATACAATGCTGATGGATGCAGGATGGACGGAAGGGAAAAACTGGATCAATGAAGTAGAACTTCCGGGAATGCCAAATAAATCAGAGGTGGGTTATGCAGACTATGTACTCTATGACGATGCACATAGACCGCTTGCGGTAATTGAGGCAAAACGTACCTGCGTGGATGTGGCAAAAGGACGTCAGCAGGCAAAGCTATATGCAGATATTCTGGAAAAACAGTACGGCAGAAGACCAGTTGTTTTCCTGACCAATGGATTTGATACGAGGATAGATGATGGGCAGTATCCGGAACGAAAAGTATCCATGATCTATTCCAAACGAGATCTGGAAAAGTGGTTCAATCTGCAGTCTATGAAGACAAGTCTCAAGAATATTACTGTAGATAAGAATATTGCGGGACGGTATTATCAGGAAGGTGCGGTTAAGGCAGTCTGTGACAGCTTTGGAAATAAGAATCGTAGGAAAGCATTGTTAGTTATGGCGACGGGTTCCGGGAAAACAAGAACGGTTATTTCCTTGTGTGATGTATTGCTGCAGCATAGCTGGGTAAAGAATATCCTGTTCCTAGCAGATCGAAATTCTCTGGTTACACAGGCAAAACGAAGTTTTGTGAATCTTCTTCCGGATTTATCTGTGACTAATCTATGCGAGGAAAAGGATAATTATCAGGCTCATTGTGTTTTCTCTACTTATCAGACCATGATGAATTGTATTGATTCTGTAAAGGATGAGGAGGGAAAACTGTTTACCTGCGGACATTTCGATCTGGTAATCTGTGATGAAGCCCATCGGTCTATTTATAATAAATATAAAGATATTTTTACCTATTTTGATGCGCCACTGGTAGGCTTGACAGCTACGCCAAAGGACGAAATTGATAAGAATACCTACAATATTTTTGAACTGGAAAATGGTGTGCCTACATATGGGTATGAACTGGCACAGGCTGTCAAAGACGGTTATCTGGTAGATTTCCTTTCCGTAGAATCTTCTTTGAAATTTATTGAAGAGGGAATTGTGTATGATGAATTATCAGAAGAAGACAAGGAAGCTTATGAAGCTACATTTGAAGACGAGAACGGAGAACTTCCTGAAAAAATCAGTTCTTCTGCATTGAATTCCTGGCTGTTTAATGAAGATACCATAAAGAAGGTTCTGCATATTCTTATGACCAAAGGGATTCGTATCAATTATGGAGAAACTTTAGGGAAGACGATTATCTTTGCCAAGAATCACGATCATGCAGAAAAGATTCTGGAGATTTTCGGGAAAGAATATCCGAATCTTCCGGGATATGCGAAAGTCATTGATAATTATATGACTTATGCCCAGAGTGCTATTGATGAATTTTCAGAGCCAAATAAACTTCCTCAGATTGCAATTTCCGTAGATATGCTGGACACAGGAATCGATGTGCCGGAAGTATTGAATCTTGTCTTTTTCAAGAAAGTCATGAGTAAAGCAAAATTCTGGCAGATGATTGGACGAGGAACACGCCTGTGCCCCGGATTGTTGGATGGAGAGGACAAGCAGAAATTTTATATTTTCGATTTTTGTGGCAATTTTGAGTTTTTCCGCATTAACAAAGGAAAGGCAACCGCTAATATGATGGCACTGCAGGGAGCAATTTTTAATCTGGAATTTCAGATCACTTACAAACTGCAGGATATGGAATATCAGACAGAACGATTGATTGCTTACCGGAATGCATTGATACAGCATATGAGTGAAAAAGTGCAGGAATTGAATCGGATTAGAGATAACTTTGCAGTTCGTCAGCACTTAAAATATGTGGATCTGTATTCCGATCAGTCCAACTATCAGATTCTGAGTTATGAGGATACGCTGCTTGTAAGGGAAGAGCTGGCGCCTCTGATTCTGCCGGATGGAGATGAGGCAAGTGCAGTTCGGTTTGATGCGCTGATGTATGGCATAGAGTTGGCATATTTAATCGGAAAAAAATATGGAAAAGCTCGGAGTGATCTGTTGAAAAAAGTGAGTGCGATTTCTACGGTAGCAAACATACCAGAAATTATGGTGCAGGCAGAGCTGATTAATCAGATTCTCCATACGGATTATCTGGATCGTGCCGGAATCAATGAATTTGAACATATTCGGGAAAGCCTTCGTAATCTGATGAAGTATCTTCCTAAAAAGAAAGTGCGTTATGACACAAACTTCGAAGATGATATTCTGTCCATTGAATGGAAAGAGTCAGAACTGGAAAACGATGATCTGAAGAACTATAAGGCAAAAGCAGAATATTATGTTCGCCAGCACCAGGATGACCTAGTTATTGCGAAATTGAAAAAGAATAAGCCAATGACTCAGGATGATATTAAAACATTGGAAAAAATTCTGTGGAGTGATCTGGGAACGAAGGATGAATATGAAGCAGAATATGGAGACAAGCCTCTGGGAGAATTTGTCCGTGAGATTGTGGGCCTGGATATGAATGCTGCAAAAGAAGCATTTTCTGAATACCTGAACGAAGCCAATCTGGACAGCAGACAGATTTACTTTGTGAATCAGATCGTTGAATATATTGTACATAATGGATTGCTGAAGGATTTTTCTGTGCTACAGGAACCACCGTTCACAGATCAGGGAAGTGTCGTGGATATCTTTACTGATTTGAATGTATGGATGGGGATAAGAAAGGTTATTGAAGGGATAAATGATAATGCGAAGGTGGCTTAATTGTTGGAGGTTAAAGGAAAAATCAATTATAAGAAACTCTTTATTATTAACCTAGGAGAAAGGAGACGTATGAGATGGCACGCAGAGTTTTTTTTAGTTTTCACTATGACAATGATATAAATCGTTCTATGATAGTGCGTAATAGTTGGGTGACGCAGGGAAAAGAGGCAGCCGGCTTTATAGATAAAGCAGAATTTGAAAAGATGAAACGAAAAGGAGAAAAAGAAGTATATAAGTGGATAGATAAGCAACTTGAAGGAACATCCGTTACAGTTGTTTTGATTGGTGCGGAAACGTTGTCTCGCCCATTTGTTCAATACGAAATCTGTAAAAGTTTACAAAGAGGAAATGCAGTAATTGGTGTTTATATTAACTGGATTAGAGATATGAGAACTTTGAAAATATCTGCTAAAGGAAATATACATACGGTTATTGGATATTATGAAGATGGTAGCCCCGCATATTTTGATAATGTTTGTGATGGAATATATGATTATGTAACTCAAGATGGTTATGCTAATATGGGAAGTTGGATAGAGATAGCAGCATGCGCTCATAATAAGTGATAGGAGATGGGAAAATTGGAAAATAAACTTAAACATCTAGAATTAGTTCAAGGCGTTGTCAATAGAATGTCTAACAATTCATTTTTGTTGAAAGGGTGGGCAGTAACCTTAGTGGCTGGTATTTTTTCTTTAGCAAGTAAAGATGCTGATAAATTATATTTTCTTGTCGCATATGTCCCCGTTATAGTGTTTTGGGGGTTGGATACATATTATTTGCATCAAGAGCGTTTATATCGTTCATTATATGATAAAGTTTGTCACACGGACGAAGACAAGATAGACTTTTCATTAAAAGCTACTTCTCAAGAGTTTAATAGCGAAAAAAATTGTTACTATAGTTGCTTTTTTTCGAAAACAGAATTAGGTTTTTATCTGCCACTTGCAATAGTATGTACCGGAGTTATTATAATTACACATATGTAGATAGGAAAATGTAGTTTATGTCAGGAGTTACAAAACATATTTATGATCATGAAATACGAGATATTATTTCGATGTGGAATATGCAGTTAAAGTCTATTCAGGAATTATTGCCTAAAGGTTATAAAAATGAAGACATAGTAGAGATGTTAAAACATTTTTATCCACATGAATGGTATTCGGTTGAAGTTAAATATTGGTATTATAATAAAAAAGATAAATATTTGAAAAAACATTTTGGAAAAACTCGCTATAATATGAAAAAACCAGAAAATTTACTGCTTACGTGCGGTGAGTATAAAAAAATTATGTCTGCCGATAGGAAAAAAATGCACGACTCTAATTATTTGGAAAAAAAATCTAGTGAGTTATCAGAACTATTATGGAATAAAAGAAAACCTAAAATAGAAAAAATAAACAAGAAAATTGAACAGGCTAAATCTAGAACACAGCAGATGACGCCAGAATATGTTGATCAATTGATGGGTTTTTATGACAGAAAGAATACTAGTCAGAAGGATAAAATGTATATTCTGTTGGAACTTCAAAAGTATTATAGCTTCAAAATAATAGAATTCTTTTTTAAATTAAATGATACAGAGTTAAATAAGCAGCTTAGATGGTTGGCATTTAAACATTTACAAAGTTTTAATTATCAGCCTAGAGCAAGACGTCAAAAGTATATGCAAGTGCATACTAAAAATAAGAAACGAAAACATTATTTAACGAAAATCTATCCTGAAGAAAAATATGATATACCAAAAACGCCTACAGAATTAGAATATAGAATTGAAAATGCAAAAGAGCAGAAAATAAAATCATATGATTTTTTTATTTCACACAGCTATAAAGACAGTGATTATGTCCAAAAATTAATTGGATTTGAAAACAGACAAGGCAAGAATATATTTTGTGATTGGATTAATGACTCGGATTATTTGAAACGTAACTTGCTTTGTAATGCTACTTTAAAGGTATTAGAGAAAAGGATGGAGCAATCCAAAAGTGTATTATTTGTGGATTCAGACTATTCCAGACATTCAATTTGGTGTAGATATGAACTCAATTATTTTAAAGAACTAGGTAAAACAATGTATATAATTTCCAAAGAAGATATACAAAATGGGAAATTTGCTATTAGACCTTTTACTGAAGAATGGTATTTAGATTCACATTATAAACGAATGGTATTATTAGAAAGTGAGAAGGTATTATCGTAGCTTTCATTATCCTAATTTGAGACTATTTTCGTAAAAATGCTGATTATAAAATTGAGGGAACAGATAATTAGTGAGTTATATAATGCAATGAAGAAACATCTTGAAGTTGGACTCAATATTCATCGTTTAAATAATAACATTTCTAAGAATATTGATTATTCTTACTTCTATTTTAAATATGATGAAAAAACTTAGAATATAAGACAATTTCAAAGTTTGCGATTAAGATTTTCAAAATATAACATAAGAAAATAGGCCTGTTACGTAAGGTTAGTAAAGAATACATGTGAGTATAAGGGGGGACTTAATGAAGATATTTATTATAGATCCACAAATGACGATGACAGATTACTTTACTGCAGATGAATTTAATAAAGAAGTAATTAAGGAACTAAGGTCATACGGAGTTGAACTTTATGAAGTTAATATAAAGAACATAGGAAGAATGAAAGTATCACTTTCAAATGATGCGATAGTAATTGTGTATAATGAACATGATGTATCTGAACAAGAAACTGGAGATGTGAAGAAATTATTACTAAAAGCGCTTGAAAAAGGTGCTCGAATATGGCCTGTT
Source organism: Sellimonas catena (assembly GCF_027924685.1). Taxonomy (NCBI): domain Bacteria; kingdom Bacillati; phylum Bacillota; class Clostridia; order Lachnospirales; family Lachnospiraceae; genus Sellimonas; species Sellimonas catena. The sequence continues at coordinate 8,153 of NZ_BSBO01000035.1, read as the reverse complement.
GCAATTGATAGAAGAGCAAGAACACCAATGGAAGTAATATCAGATAAGCAGAGCTATGATGTGTGGGAGCAACTTAGATGTAGAGATCTTGATGGAAAATATTTGGGGACAATTGCAAAAATTTTTTCTAGAAAACTTGTAGCAAGAGTTTTTCCGACTTGCTATTGCGAGGAAGGAGAAATATTTCTAAGTCATAGAAGGCTCGACGGAGAAGAAATTACAGCTAAAATTTATGATAAAATACTTATGCAAGCCAAAGAATCAACTCCATTTAGAGATGTTGTAAATGTAAAAGTTGGAGATGCGGCACAAGAGGTAATTGATAAAGTAATGGAAAGCAGCGATGTTTTTGTTTTTCTGCATACTCCGAAATCGGCAGAATCGGAGTGGATATTAAAAGAGTTGAGATTTGCATTACTAAGAAATATTCCTATTTTGTGGGTGCAGATTGATAATGCGGATATTAATAAATTAAAAATGAAACCATCTGATAAACCTCATCTTATTTATAAATCAGAAGAGTTCTATTGTGATAATCAACTTGTTGAAATTGTAGATACAATACTTCAGAAAGCTTTTGAGTTGGTGATGGATAGATCAAATCAAATATTGGGCTATATAGATTTGCTAGATAATATGTTCAGTAATAAATTAAAAGTTGTCGATAAGGGGAAGATGATTTATCATATTTCTATAAAGCGAAAAGGATACCATTATCCTCAGCGTAATATTGAACAATACTATCAATTGTTCGGACGCACCCCGACTTTGGAAGATGCCGAAAAATTGAATGAGTATTTAGAAAAATGTGAGTGTGATTCTATAGCTATTTTAACTAATAGAGTTGTGTCAAGCTCAAAACGGGAAAACGTTGTTTTTGATGGAATACAAGATTTTTGTTATCATTGGAATAGATATTTATCAGAAGCAAAGAAAGGAAGTAAACAAATGGAAATAGTTATATCAGGAGCTTTCCCTGATTCTGACGAAATTTATAAACAGAGCTTAACGGATGCTTTGATTTTGTTTTCAAAGTCAATTATTTGGAATGGATATGAATTAACTTTTGGTGCTCATCCTACGTTTCAAGAACTTTTTTACGAAGTTGCAAAAGATGTGGATCCTCAAGATTATAAAAACAAAGTAAACATGTATATTTCAAGATGGTTTTTAGTAGATGATTCAGAAAAGGAATATGAAGATAAGTATAATTTACACATATCTGAAAAGAAAGAGACTTTAGCATTGAGCTTGACGGAAATGCGTAGAAATATGATACAAAGGAAAAATGTAAAAGCTTTAGTATGCTTGGGAGGAAAAATAAAACCAAATAAAAATGAAGAAGGAATCCGGGAGGAAATAAAATTAGCTCGCGAATGGAATATTCCTGTTTTTATAGTTGGTAGTGTTGGAGGCTGCTCAAGTGAAGTGGCATTGGAGTATGAACATAATGGTTGGGAAGGGATTAATAACGCATCCAAAGAATTGAATAAAGCTTTTCTCGAGGGGATAGATTATTTCAGTATGGCACAAGAAATGCTTAGTTATATTAGCTCTAATGAAAAAATATGATTAAGATAACGAAAGGTAAAATATTATGGGAAAGAAAATTTTTGTTTCGTATAAATATAAAGATAATCAGGTAAGAAATTTATCTATTTATGAAAATTCTACTGTGCGGGATTATGTTACTAAGTTTGAAGAAGTGTTAGATCCTTCGGACAATATCTATAAGGGAGAAAGTGAAGGGGAAGATTTATCTTTATTATCTGAAGGAACTATATGGGAAAAATTAAAAAATAGAATATATGATAGCTCTGTAACTGTGATATTTATTTCGCCGGGGATGAAAGAATCTTGGAATAGTGAGAAGAATCAATGGATACCGTGGGAAATTTCTTATTCATTAAAAGAAACATCACGTAAAAATAAAAACGGAGATGCTATTACAAGTAGAACTAATGCAATGTTGGCTGTTGTATTACCAGATGAGAACGGTTCATATTCTTATTACTTAGAAAATAAAAGTTGCTGTGTAAATGGTTGTACAACTCATCATACGGATAAATTGTTTTCTATAATTAGAAAAAATAAATTTAATCTTATAGACGCAAATAAACGAACCTGTGATAATGGATCAACAATATGGTACGGAGATGTTAGTTATATAGAAGCTGTTAAATGGGATGATTTCATTTCAAATTATAGCACATATATAAAAAAAGCATGCTTAAGACAAGATAATATTGATAATTATAAGATTTATAAAGAAATCAATTAAAAATAGTTACATTAACAAATTCTTTTGATATAATACATACATGGCAACGTGACGGCAACTGAAGATAAGTAAGTCAGCGCACGATATGAAAATGAGATAAATGAAATCGGAAAGCTCGTAAAACTTAAACAAATTTGTTTAGGTTTTGGAGAAAAGAACCGAGTTCGAGTGAGAAAAAGTCAGGAAGTTAAGAATATACAGAGGTTATAGTCGATATGGGCTAAAGAAGAAATAGTATTAAACTATTCTACAACTCATTATTGACACGTAACGACGAAGACGTTACAATTAAAGCATAAACGGAGGTGACATTATGGAGAAATCAGCAACACTTAATCTACGGATTAATCCCACATTAAAATCAGAGGCAGAGACAGTTCTTTCGCGTCTGGGCATACCAATGTCAACGGCTGTCGATATGTTCCTGAATCAAGTAGTTTTAGTTGGAGGGATTCCGTTTTCCGTTACGCTTCCAAAGGCACCGGCAGATATAGATGCCTCTCAGATGACAGATGCGGCTCTTCATGCGAAGCTTCAGAAAGGTTATGATGATTACAGAGCCGGAAGGACAGAGAACGCTGCAGAAGCATTCAAAAAGTTTAGGGAGACTCATAGGTGATGGGGAAACGGATTGTAGAAATTACCCAGACAGCTCTTGACGATATGGAAGGGATCTATGATTATATAGCAGATGTTCTTTTGGCAGCGGAGAATGCTATGGGTCAATATAATCGTATTGCAGATGCAATTCTCACTTTGGAAAGTAATCCTGAGAGATGTCCGGTTTTCGAGGTAGAGCGGAACGATCTTGGAGAATGCGCAGAATGGTAATTGATAATTATCTTGTCTGTTACATTGTAGATCCGGATAAAGTGACAGTCACAGATGTGTTATACGGAGCTTCAAATGTGCATGCAAGACTGAAAGCAAGACATAAGGCAGACCCAGACATTTAAGTGAGCATGATAACATCATCATGATAACGAATTGATAACACTAGCAGAGACAGACCATAGAAACATGACAGTTGGAAACAAATAAAATCAAATAGAACCAAATATTCTATACAAAACTGTATAGAATTAGATTTGGTTTACGAGTTTGAATAATTAGTAAATCCCAAGAATCCTTGTAAAATGGGCGTTCTTGGGATTTCTTTTTTGCTGTGATGTTAGGGTGATGTTAATGGTGCTTCAGCTAAAGTACAGAATGCGGTCATAAAAATAGTATTTCTTCTGATGATATTTACGAATCAGAAGAAGATTTTAGAAATTATAAGAATTAGTTAAATGGAGGATTTGCTATGCCAATATGCAAATTTTGTGGAGAAGAATTTGAACTTTCTGATGCAAGAATGAGTATTCCGGGGCATTTTCCATCACCAGTTGAATATTCTGCGGTGGCAGAGCCACCCAATCTCATGAAATAGAGCCACCGGATCCGTTAGCGAGAGCCAGTCGTCCGATGAAGGGAGCCATGAGTTTCTTCATGGCTCCCGATAAGATGATCTAACTCTTGATTACTCTCTTCCTTTGTCTCATGGAAACATCTCCGTCAATCCGCATAGTGTAAGCAGAAGGGATGATGCGGTCAAGGATGGAATCGGCGAGAGCACTGCCGCCCAGCCTTTCGTGCCACCCTTCAGGCATAAACTGTGAACAGAAGATAGTGGACGTCTGACCACAGCGATATTCCATTAGTTCCAGAAGATCTCTTTGTTCCTGATCGGAGGCAGGGATCAAAAGAAATTCATCGAGTATCACGAGTGGGAGTTTTTGCAGCTGTTTCATTACCTGATGATATTTCCCCTGTATCCTTGCTGCTTCCAGTTCACTGAACAATTCAGGAAGACGGAGATATCTGGTTTTGTATCCTGACTGGCAGGCATTCACTCCCAGCGCATTAGCGATAAAGCTTTTGCCCGAACCCGTAGCTCCAATCAGGATGACATTCAATCCCTGCCGGATGTAGTCATTATCCGCCAGGCTTTCCAGAAGATCCCGGTTCAAATGCCGGTCTGGCAGATACTCAATGTTTCCAAGAAATGCCGATGCGTCAGAAAACTTTGCGTTTTTAATCAATCTCTTGATATTATTGTTATGTCTGGAATCGTATTCTGCGTCCACCAACAGCATGAGACGTTCATGAAAAGAAATGGCTTCATAGTCGCTCTCCCGGACGATCTGTTTTTCATAAGCTTCTGCAAAGGCAGGCAGTCTCATGGCTTTTAACTTTTTCAATGTATCATTTTTCATGGCTGCCACCTCCGTAGTAAGATGCTCCCCGGACCAGGGCATAGCTTTCGTCATAGCTGGTCACGGCAGATCGGTTTGACGGGTCAGCAGCTTTGTCATTGCAAGGATTCCAGGATGAGACGAATGTTTTTATAACGCGGGCTTGGAATTCGCTCCAATGCTGCCCTGCAGGCATGTTCCAGTCTTTCTGTACTGTATTTATCAGCCAGTTTCAAAAGAGACAGACAGCTTTTATAGGCCTGCTCCTCAATCCGGTAGGAATCAAAGATCCCCTGAATGACCTGATGGGTTGCCTCGCCGATCCCATCTGCCCATTTGAGGAACCTTTTCTGATCCCATTCGCTGTATAGCTGATGATTGACAGGCATATGTTCCACAACTGTGGAATACTGTCCACGGCGTCCATAAAGACGTTTGTGGCTGCAGATCCGGTTTCCTTTATAGTAAACCTCAATGCTGTTTTTGGTGTATCTGACATCTACTTTTTTACGAACATACTCGTAAGGAACTGAATAATTCTGGAAATCGATAGCGATATGATAGTTTAACTGAACAGTAGCTGATTTCCATTGAGCGAATTCGTACGGATATTTAGGAAGTGGCTGTAAAAAGGTAGCCTCTTCTTCCAGAAATACAGAATGGCGTGATCCATCTTTTTTCTGGAAAGGAGTATCGTTGAACCGATCCAATTCCTTGCGGATTGCCGTGTTCATCGTATGGAGATCAAAAAATTTCCGGTTTCGCAGACGGGCAATGATGTGGGAAGTCAGGTTACCAACACTTCCCTCTACGGCTGCTTTGTCGCGAGGCGCCAACACCCGTGCCGGAAGCAATGCTGTGTGATAGTGATCTGCCAGTTCCTGGTAAGAGCGGTTGACCACAGGATCTTCATATTTCCTGTTGCTCAGGATTCCCACCTTTAGATTATCCGGAGTCAGGATCCTGGTGACACCGCCAAAGAATTCATACATAGCGATATGTGCATTGATCCAGTCCTCCTCTTTCATGGTGCCGCAGGCCTGTGCATAACAATACATGCTGAAAGGCAGCGTTGCTACAAAAAGATAGACCTTCCTGCTGTTCCCTGTGGTCTTATCATAAAGGGGCAGCGCGGTTCCGGCCCAGTCAACCATAAGTTTATCACCAGGTTTATGTTGGATATGCATGGTAAGTTTATGCTGTGTAACATAATCCTGATATAACTTACAATACTGGGAATAGCCATAGGGAGGCTTGCCGGTATTACGGCAGGTGTCCACATATTCCTGCCACAAAAGCTTCAGTGTTACGCCGTTTTTCAATAATTCCTTATGGATATACGGGAAATCAGGCGTAACTAGTGTGGGGATCAATGCTTCTTCCGGAAAAAGTGTATGGCGGATTTCTACTTCATCCATGGACTCCAACACATCATTCGGTAACTGGTGTTCGGAAGCAGCCTTAGCCACCCTTGCCACCGTGTTTCTGGATACATGCAGAAAACTGGCAATGTGTCGCTGGCTGTATCCATCCCGAAGCATTTGTAAAATAGGTTTCTCTTTGGACATTGACTCGTCCTCCTCTCAAAGTATTACGGATTCATCCGTTGGTAGGCGTTTGCGAAACGCCACAAACCGTATAAATACGGTGTTTTTTGTTGCTAAAATACAAATAACTCCTCACCGGATATGGTATAATAGAGTCGTCCAAAATCCATAAACCACCATCCAAGAAAGGAGTTATTCTGATACTATGATACCATATAAACAGCTTTCTCTGGCAGATATTTTTTCAGATTGCCAGGAAAAATTTGAAACTGACAAACCTGCGTTTCTTTCTCTATTAGAAACCCATATCGACATTGATGAAATTATTCCGATTTCTTTCAGAAATCATTTTTATGCATCAACGGGCAGATCCCGTAAATACCCTTTGCAAGCTTTCCTGTGGGCTTTGATCATTCAACGTATTTTCTCAATTCCTACAGACCAGCTTCTCCTCATTTTTCTCGCTTACTCTAAACCCCTTCGTGAATTCTGCGGGTTTTCCAAAGTCCCGGATGCTTCCAAAATCACTCGCTTTAAACAGGACTTTTCAGATGACCTGCAGTTTATCTTTGATCATCTTGTTGATATTACAGAGCCCATCTGCCAGGCTATTGATCCTGCAAAAGCAGATTTAACCATCTTCGATTCTTCCGGTATTGAAGCTTTTGTCACCGAAAATAATCCGAAGTACGCTAACAGAATCATTCGGCAGGTTAAGGCCTATGCGAAAGCTCAGGGCTTTAATCAATCTTATGATCCCTATAAGGTTGCCTACGGCTCCATGCCGTCCCATGCTTCTGCTAATCCTGAAATTAAGCAGCTGTATATCAATGGGCATTTTTGCTATGTCTTCAAATTTGGCATTGTCACCAATGGGCTGGGCATTATCCGTCATATCTCTTTCTACAACAAAGACTTTATGGCGTCCCATCCTGATATTGTTGTCGAAAAGAAATCGGACTCCCCTGATGAGGATAAGTGTGTTCATGATTCCAAACTTTTGATCCCGACACTCAAAGACTTCTTTTCAAAGCATCCACTGATCAATCCCAAAACCTTCCTCGGGGATGCCGCTTTCGATACCGCTCAGCTCTATAAGAGCCTTCTTACCGGTGATACTTTTGGTAAGGACAAACATTTCCAGAAAGCATATATTCCACTCAATGCAAGAGCAGGTCTTGAAAATCGGGATTATACCATCAATGAAAACGGGATCCCCTGTTGCCCTCATGATCCTTCCCTCCCTATGAAGTACGAATGCACTTCTAAACTAAGAAGCGGTGTTACCAGATTCAAGTTTGTCTGCCCTAAAATGAGATGGGCTTACGAGAAATCCACCCAAAAATCTTATAGACAATGCTGTTGCGAAAATCCTTGTACCACTTCAAGATGTGGTCGTATGGTTTATGTCTATCCGGAAAAGGATCTGCGGGCTTATCCCGGAACGATCCGCGGAACCGAAGAATGGGATAACACCTATAAAATAAGGACTGTTGTTGAAAGAGATATCAACCACATCAAAGATCATCTCTGTCTAGCAGGCCGTCGGACACAAAACGAGAAGACTTTACATGCTGATCAGACCTTGCCGGTATCACTCAGCTGATTACTGTTGTTCTCGCCGATAAAATCAAACATCATGAATACATTCGAAGCTTAAAGCCACTCATAGCATAGGACTTACCACTTTCATAAAGCAGATAGCTTATTAAAGTGCGCCTAAAATATCCGGTTATCCACTTTTCATTCCAAAACTCCTTCCCTGTACGAATTTTCCTTGTTTTTCTTCAAGTTTACGAAGGAGTTTCGCAATTACCTATATTACGGATTCATCCGTTGGGATCATTGTATTGCTTTAAGAGGTGGCTCTCAACAGCGGATTCACCTTCTCATATGGGTGGCTCCGACATTCGGAATGGGTGGCTCTATGCAACGGATTGAGTGGCTCCGAAGTCACGGAATACTCACCAGTCCGGCGTTAGGAAATCACTATTCCGGATAAGCGGAAATCACTGTTCCGGGACAGGAAATCACATTCCAGAGCCTTATAATAGAGACATGCATCGCAAGATGTAAATCTATTATAAGGAG
>NZ_BSBO01000034.1:0-43633 GCF_027924685.1 Sellimonas catena | reverse complement strand
CGTGTTTTATTTTGCAACTAACATCATAAAGAAAAACTGTATGATTGGGAAGTAGGGATTTTCTCTGCTTCCCTTTTTATTTAGGAAAAATTCCTATTTTTGCCAATAATAATTATACACTAACGCCGCAGCGGCAGACGCCCTGCCTTTCCCTCGCAGGAGAAACCGCTTCGCCGTGAACCGGACAAGCACGCTTACCCTTCCGGACATCCGGAAGAATTTAGTGACCTGCCGGAAGAATTTCCGGATTTTCCAGAGGAGATTGTTCCGCTGGATAAAGATTCCATTATGTCTTGATTTTTGAAAGGAGGCAGCTTATGCCAAACGAACTGAACCATGTAACTTCTATCCTTACCCTGGACGCCGATGCGCAGCTGGAAACGCCGCAGTCCAAAGCGGATCTCATCTGGCACGAGATCCAGAACGCCTACCGCACCCGGAAAATCCTCACCGGGAAGCTGGGCGGCATTGAGAAAACGGAGGCCGGCAGTCTGATCGCCATTATCTATTACAAGGACTTCCGTACCGTCATCCCCATCTCGGAAATGATGCTGAATCTTGTCCAGGATAACGCCCACGATTACGGGGAGCTTTCCCTGCGGCAGAATAAAATCCTCAATAATATGCTGGGCTGTGAGATTGATTTCCTGGTAAAAGGGCTGGATACGAAGACACGCAGTATTGTGGCCAGCCGCAAAGAAGCCATGTTAAAGAAACGTCAGATTTTTTATCTGGATACAGACGCCTCCGGGAAACCCAAGATCTATGAAGACCGGATCGTACAGGCCAGAGTGATCGCTGTGGCAGAAAAGGTTGTCCGTGCTGAAATTTTTGGCGTGGAGACTTCCATCCTGGCAAGGGATCTGTCCTTTGACTGGCTGGGAGACGCCAGGGAGCGGTTCCGTGTGGGGGATCACATCCTGGTCCGGATCCTGGATGTAAAGGCAGAGTCCCCGGAGCAGATCACCGTCCATGCGGATGTGAAAAGCGTGGAAGGCAATACCAGCAAGGAAAATATGAAGAAATGCAAGGTGCAGGGCAAATATGCCGGTGTGGTGGAAGATATCCATAAGGGAACCGTATTCATCCGGCTCTCCATCGGCGTCAATGCCATCGCCCATTCCTGCTATGATCCCCGCACTGTGGGGAAAAAGGATGAGGTATCCTTTGTGGTTACGCACATAGACGAAGAGCGCAATGTGGCGGTCGGGCTGATCACCCGGATCATCCGGCAGAACCTGTAAGGCAATAAAAATGGCAGCGCTATCAACCGATTAAGTCTGATAGTGCTGCCAAATAATATTATTTGTATTTAGCTCTTATAACTTATTTTCATTAATTCTATCTGGGAGTGTATCCAAGGTTTCCAGTAATGCATATGCATATTTTTCGCATAAAACAGAATGTATTTTTTCGTTAACTCCCAATCTCCAAAATAATAGCACTCCTATATCTACAAAAATTAAAATTATATTTCTTTTCGATTGAACGAACGAGAGAGGTGTTGTGGGAACTGAAGAGATTATCAGAATGAGAATTGCTACAATCGTAAACGCAATTCCGACGGATTTAAGGCTAATCAAATTTTTATAAAATCCACACAGCATATTTTCTTCTTGTACAAGTTTATTATTGCGTGTATTACTTCGTAGCCATTGTATGGCGCTGTAACACGTTTGTCTGAACTCTTCAGAATCTACTGGTTGGTTCATGGCTTCAAAACTTTTATCAATTTCACTTAATTTTCTGTAATAACGTTGCTTGGTTTTTCCGTCAATATGTGCATCATCTATATATAAAAATTCTGCGGCAGTATTTCTACGTTTTCCCCCTCTTTGCTTATATCTCTGCAAAGCGAAAAGATAATTCGAAAATGATGTCATAATAGCTACCAATACAACAGAGAAAGTGAAACTCCGAACAGGTTTATAAACGACATATAGTGTTAAAATGATAGGTGCTATTATAATGATATAAACAGATACCCTTGCACGAATGTTATAAGAATCAAAAATTTTTATATCCATTTGCACCTCCTCATAATGCTTTAAAATTCTCTTTAATCCGTTTCAAAATGTCTGTTTCTTTTGAATTATAGAAATTCAACTCAGATTCTGTTATCTCAAATCCAAAGCCGTAATTATCACCTGCATAACAGTATGATATTTCATTTTTCGAAAAAGACGTAAACCACTTTACTTTATTTTTCTTGTATATTTTTAAGTAATTGGCATAACAGGTAATGAAAACTATCGTTTTTTCCTCTATCTGGTCAGCATTGTGAGCCAAATACTTTGCAATTTGATCATAATGCCCAACCAAAAACAAAATAGATGGTTCCGCTACGCCTAATGGCGTAAGCGGAATGAATCCATCTATTGTGTTTTGAGGGATAAAGAAAAGATGAAATATATCATAAAGATACTCCTGTCGTCCAGGGATTTCATATGCCTGAGTTTCTGCAACCAAGTATTTCAAATCAGAGCCCTCTAAAATACGAACGAACCGGTATGTTTGTTAAGCTTGAATTCCATCCTGTGCAAATCTGATCTCCAGTCTTCGTGTTTTTGATAACATAACCTCGTTTGGGTAAATCTTTAGATCCTCCATTGGTGTTGCCTGTATTATCGGATACATAATATGTAATCCCAAGAGATCCTTTCTGCTCAAAAATACTATCTGCCTGTTCTTTTTTCCCATGGTGTGGTAGCTGTATCAGTGAGTATTCCTCTAATTTATCCTTGATGGCTTCATAACTACTGTCCCCACATAACAATAGATTATTAGTTCCCACCTTAACTTTCACTTGAGTGCTCACGGCATTTACAACCGTTTCTTTATCAATGGTATCGCCTTGTCTATTGTCGATACGTTTTGCAACAGCGTCCAATGCATATTCCTGATCCGGTCCTACTATCGTAACTCCCGGACATACTTGCGTATCAGTAAATATATCTCTCAATTTAACTAATCCGGAAAGAGAATATATGTTTTCAAAAATTTCAGAAATCCTTCTTGTCAAAGAATCTCTAGTTATTCTTTTATCATTTATCCTCTTCAACAACTCATCTTTATATTTGAGCAACAAAAGCGTGTATATGTCTGAAATTTTATCTTGCTCTATTAAATAAGGAATCCCATCAAAATGATCTCCATCGTTGTGTGAAAGAACCAATTTCGCTTTTGAGTAACCGCTTTTCTTCATATAATCGAGTACTCTGTCAGCATGTTCTTCACAACCGCAATCAAAAATCACAAGTTCGCTTCCGGTGTCAATAAGTATACAATCTCCATTATTTGCTCCTGGATCCGTATATCCTTTTGATGATAAAAATTTAACTGTCAATAAATATTGCTCCTTTCAGTTTCAAAAAACTACACTTGTTAATTAGTTACTACGGGTAGCTAGCCCACTTCATCTCCGGAGTAGCACTCATCTCGTGCATCTGCTAGTAACAAGATATCATCACTTCCCAAGAAAGTCAAGTATATTTTTGGAGATTAAACGGTTTTTTCGTTTTTACTCCGCATTATCATCATGTTAACCTCGTTTTATAAAACATTTATATTGATAAATTCGTTTTTATGTGTTACAATAAAGCAACAAAACATGAGGTGCTAAAAATATGCTAATCAAATTTTCGATAACAAATTTCCTTTCCTTTAATGACAAACAATGCTTTTCAATGGAAGCTGGAAAAGCACGCAAAAACTCCAAAAGGATTTATCGGAACAAAAACATAAAGCTGACTAAATGTGAAGTTATTTTCGGAGCCAATGCTTCGGGAAAATCTAACCTGGTAGAAGCATTTCAATTTGTTCAAGATATGGTCGTTGATGGACTGCCGCGAGGCTTCACAAATAAGTATTTCCGACAAATTCCGGCTAATCAATCTATTCCTTCTTCCTTCAAAATAGAACTTTTATTGGATAATAAACATATCGTTTATGAGTTTTCTGTCCTATTAAAGAACGGTTCTATTGAAGAGGAACATCTTTATGAATTAACTACTTCAAATCAGGAAAAGAGTATTTTTTACCGCAATTTGAAAAGTAGTATTTTCGAAGCTGGAGATTATTTCAAGAATAAAAATGCTGTTGAGAAATTAAATATGTATGGCGAAGACAGTATCGCAGATAGCGAGTTACTTTTTCTTTCCATAATTAATCACGGGAAAGAAAAAATGTACGAAGACAATCCAGAGTTAAAAATTCTTCGTAAAGTATATATTTGGTTTAACAATTTACTAACTGTAAGCAATCCAGACAGCATACTAACAGGATATCCTTATTTTTCGAGTTCCAACCTGAATGAAATTGCTAATCTCTTAAATGCATTAGGCACAGGGATAAGTGACTTAAAAATTGTTGAAGTTCCTGTAGACATTATAAAGAGCAAAGTGCCTGAAGAACTTTTTAATAAAGTAGTGGCTGATCTCGAAAAAAAATCAGCCAAAAAAGGAAGGCACCATAGTCCTTCCATCATGCTTCGTTCATATAAAGAATTTTATACTTTTGAATTAAATGATAATGACGACTTAATCATAAAGACTATAGAATTTAGCCATGAGAGTAAATCTGTTTACTTTAATTTGAAGGAAGAATCGGATGGTACTGCACGGCTTTTGGATTTGATAGAGATTCTTTTAAAAGTTTCTGATAATCGGGTGTTTGTTATTGATGAAATAGATCGCTGCTTACACCCTGCAATGACTACACGAATGATAGAATTATTCCTTAAAATGGCAGAGCAACGAAATACTCAACTTATTATTACCAGCCATGAATCAAGATTATTAGCGACAGAGATTCTCCGAAATGATGAGGTTTGCTTTGTGATAAAAAATGAAAAGGGCGAATCTATACTCAATCCTCTAGAAAAATACCAACTTCGTGCAGACAAAAAGGTTTATTCTGCAATGTTTGATGGTACTTTGAGTGACGTACTTCCTAATTATAATGAAGAAAAAATGGAATTTATTCTAAAAAAAGATAGAAGCTAAATCATCCTGTTCCCCATTCTTTATTATAGAAAAAGAACTTCGATAAACGTTTGTTCAAATTAACCGTTATGAAAAGTAACCGTATTCCCGATTCACATTGATCAGGAATACGGTTACTTTTTGCATAATCTATATTCAATCAATATCATAGGCATAATATCGGCAACCAGCCATTCATCGGACTGTTTTACTATGATCTCCTATGTAATTTACAACTATTCCGTTTCTTCCACTGCAATCCCCAGTCTCTCAAAAAATACCGCCATGTTGGAGTATCTTCCCAGAGATTTTCCATCGTCCATAATGAACTCCCAGGTTTCCCCATAGGTTCCCGGCACATGGAAGGCGTCATCATACAAAAACTGAAGAAATTCTTCCGGCTGGTCCTTATACCGCATCGCAATCTCGTATGCCAGATCCTCCTTTGCATCATCATCCAGATCTTCTGAGATATCATGGAGTACGTGCTCCAGGTTCCTGGAAAAGTAATAGATTTCATAGGGGAACCCTGCCACTTCTTCCGATTTCATCAGGTGATAGACAATCCTCCGCTTACTGATATTGCGCCGAATTAGCCGATCCTTATTCTTCGCCGCAATATACGTATCAAAATATTCAGTTTTCCCGGTATCCGACTGACGGATCTGGGAGGTCGGGATAAAAGCGCCGTCAGTATCAATGATCTGGACTACCTTCAGGATATCTTCCTTTACGATATACGGATGCTTTCGCAAATATTCCGCCACTTCCGCCTGGATCCGATCTGCAATGTATTTCACCGTCATGTCCTCCCCGGCGGTAATGTCCGTATGGAGGACATCAAATTCCAGGTCATGCTCCCTGACCAGTTTGGAGTACACAAGAGCCAGCGCATCTTCATCTGTGGGCCCTTCTACCAGAAGCAGGATAATCTTTTTAGTCATGGGCGCCTACCTTTCCGGCCCGGCGCATCGCCAGTTCCATCTCATAGATATTTGTCTCATTATAAAGTTTCTCCTTCTGTCCGCCCAGCTTGATGCTCCGCAAGTAGGAGAGCCTTGTATTCTGCGTATTCTTAATATAGGCAGATTTGATGTAGCGGTTGTTCGGATTGACGGTGGTATAGATTAGGAACTCATTTTGCAGGACTTCCAGCGGGCGCAGGTTGTGGGAAGTAAAAATAAGCTGCCCTTTTGCTTTTTCCTGCATGACCTCCAGGCACTCTCCCAGCAAATATTCATAGATCCCGGAATCCAGTTCATCCACGACCAGGCAGTAGGACTCCCGGTTATAGCAGGCTACCAGATTACTGCATATGGAGATCAGCTTCTTAATGCCCGCCGACTCATACAGCAGCGGTATCCTCGCCTCCCCCCGGATTGTGATAGCTTCAAACTGGATACCGTCTTTTCCCTTCTCCGTCAGCTTCTCAAACGCATTGTAGATCTCAATCCGGATATCCGGAACCAGGGAGCGCATGACAATATTGATCTGTTCAATGGTGCTTTTCACATACGGAAAGATCTCTTTTGGCACCACATTGATGTCCGTGAGCTTGAGCATGATCCCCGTAATCTTCGGCTTCATGGCATCTGGCCAGTCCACATTTACAGGGATAGTATCCAGGTTCAGCGCCAGAAGCCCGTAATGGGCGTTCTCGATCACTGCCAGGTCATACAGGCCATAATTCTGCAATGGTTTTGTCAGAGCATAGATTTTCCCGGCTTCCCCCTGCGCTTTTTCAAACACTTCCTGTGCTTTTTTGGAGAACAGGAAGGATCCGATCTCAGAGACCTGTTTCTCCTCATTGAAATTCTCTGCAGTCTGCTGCGCCACGCCCAGCGCTACCATGCTCTCCATGTCCCGCTCAAAAGCAGAATAGTATTTTAACGGGCGGAAAAGCTCCTTCTCCCCTTTCTGATAATCGAAAACCGGCGTCAGGCGTGTCTTTTCTCCCTCTTTTAATTTCTTCGTGCTGAGTTTTTCTCCGCTCAGGTAGAAGTTGTTCTCCCCGTTTTTGGTCAGTTCCACTTCATATTGTACGAACATGGCATCTTCACCTGTCCGGATCTCAAACTCGTACGTAACATGACCGCTCTTGCTGAGCGCATTGATATAATGATAGAAATGAGAGGGTATCCGCTTTCCGGACAGCAGACACTTCAGGAGTACCATGCAGTCCACAACTACCGTTTTCCCGGAACCGTTCTGTCCGTAAATGCCCAGGATGCTCCCGCTCTTTCCCTGGGAAAACTCCAGCCTGCCATACCCGACATTCTTAATATTCTTTATTTCCATCGCTGTCAGACGAATCATATGGTGCATTACAATGTACCCCCTTTGCTTTTTCTTTTATTATATGTTAGGATTCCCGTTAAGTCAATTCTTATTCTGTTTTTGTTAATTATTTTAACGTAATGAGTTTTACTGTTTGCAAATAATAGAAAAATAGCATCCTCTACCGCCCAAAGTTTAGGATGCTATCTCTGTATTACTTATAAAATTAACTGAGGGCATCAGATCTTGCATCTGATTACCTTTCTGAGTTCATTATACACTGGGGGGATGCGAGAAATCAAGTCCCCCAATTTTATATTTATCTATCACGCCCTTGAAGAACCTGGCAATTTTCTGCTAGACAACTTAGGATTTATCAATCATATTTTTCGATATTTATAGTAGCAATAGCTGATTGATTTGGTTCACCAGTAACAAGGTCTTGCGGTGCAGGTACTAACATCATAAAACCATCTTTTCCATACCGTCTTTCATAGCCTTGTGCGTATTCCTTATCAACAGAAATATGTTGTACCTGTCCGATTACCATAGCCGTAATCCCCGCACCACTTAAATCCTGTATTTCTTTCAGGGTACATTCCATCGTGAGAAACGCATCGCTGATCGCTGGTGCGTGAATGGTTTTGCCTTTGGAAACAGTAAAGCCTCCTGCGGCAAATTCGTCATCGTCCCATTCATTCTGATGAATGGTATTTACCAGCTTATCATAGCAGCTTATCGGGAGAAAGTTAATACAAAAGTATTTTTCCCTTTGGATATTGGCATAGGTGTGGGTATGCTGATACAGGTTGCCCATCACGGCAAAGAAAGCGGTCTTGTCTCCGTGGAAACAACTCCAGGAATGAAAGCACACATTCGGTTTCCCGTTTTCTTTCCAGGTCGTGACAGCAAAGAGAACAGTCGGTATTCCCGCCGTTACTTCAAAGTGGGAGAACAAATCAAATTCTTCCGGATAAGCCGGCTTAAAATACTGGGGGAAATCCTTCCCGATTTCTATTTTCATCGTCACACATCCTTCCAACTTCCAATTGTCTGCTCTTGTTTATCCATTCATCAAGAAATTTCATTTGTTCTTCCGTATGAAACCAATGTTCCCCGTTTCTCATCACAGTAAGTGTTGATTTAGTTTGTTTTGCAAATTCAGATATAGTCGCATAAGAGGTTAAGTTATCTTTCTCGCCAAATAAAACATCTGTGGGTATTTCCCATGTAATCGGATTTTTTCTTACATAACAGAGATATTCCCATGAAAGGGTTTCTCCAAAAGTTGTTTCAATCTCTTTTCTATCCTGGAGTTCATCTTCTGTAACATTCGCCCAAAACATCATATCTACAATCAGTTGTTCCATATTTACAATAGGAGAAATAAAATATGCTTTCTCTATTTGCTTCCCCGATAAGGCGTTCATAGCAAAATAAGCACCTATGCTATTCGCAACTATTTGAACTGATTTGTAATTCTTGCAAATTAGATCGAAAAGCGGTGGAAATTCTTTTTTGGCTTCCCATGGATATTGTGCGGTATAATTAAGTCCGACTACATCACAATCACTAAATAAAGACTTGTAATGTACTGATTCTTCTGCATTACCACCTTTACCATGTATATAAATAACTACTTTATCCATAATAGTTATCCTGGTATATTGTAATTGACTCATCTAACGGTCACTTACAAATATACCTTCTCCTTTCTATCAACCTTTTCATCCGTGGCTGATTACGGTATTCTATATTTGTATGATGTAAATATGTGATGTGGATTTGTATTTTTTATCCTGTGGCTTTGACTACTTTATGGAGGTTCTTACCACACCTTATTTCTAAATAATGATTAGTTAGATGAGTCTTGAATTCCTATCTTGTACCAGGTTTTACGAAGTAAGTGCTGTGGATAACACATTACATATTTTTTACGAAAGGAATGTATTATCATGATTTTAGTCGGAATTGACATTGGCAAACACCAACACATCTTCTCCATCATTGACAAACAAACCGGTGAAATACTTTCAAATCCTTCTGTTTTTCATAACAATCAAGAAGGTTTCTTGTCACTCATCGGAAAACTAAGCAGCTATGACAAATCACAGCTTCTTATTGGCATGGAAGATACCGGGCATTATCACTTTGCCTTACTCAAATATCTTCTTGACAGACACTATACGGTTGCTCTGATCAACCCAACCACTACTGACCTTACCAGAAAACTTCAGGGCGGCATTACCAAAAACGATCCCCTGGATTCTCTTACCATTTGTGATGTCATCGGCTCGAATCAGCGTAAAAAGCCTTATCGCATTACAAAAGTAAACCGTTTCGACCTTTATGAACAAAAGCAGCTGACACGCCATCACCACAACCTGAAAGAGGAATTAAACATCTACAAAAACCGGCTTCAGAAATGCATTGATATCGTATTCCCCGAATTGAATTCCTTATTCCGTTCAAAGTATGGCATTGTTTACATGAATGTTTTAAAAACATTTGCTTCTGCTGAAAAGATTGCAAACTCCGATATCCGGATCATCCGGAAATGTTTTGAATATGAGGGACGCGGAAAACGAATCCAACTGTCTGCCGAACAGCTGAAAACAACAGCCAAGGCTTCTGTCGGCATCTCTTCTGTTGCTGAAGAAATTCAGATCAGACATCTTGTCTGTCAGATTGAAATGATAGAAGAACAACTTTCTGAAATAGACAAAAAGATAGAAGAGTTCTCCCTGCAAAACAACTCTCCTATCCTCTCCATACCAGGAATTTCACACTTCTCTGCTACTTCTATTTTAGCGGAATTGGGAGATATTTGCAACTATACGAAAGCATCTCAAATCATTAAATTTGCCGGTGTCGCCCCATATCACTATGAATCCAGTCAGTTTCTCGCCCGGCATACCGCAATCACCAAGAAAGGTTCCCGGTATCTGAGAAAAACACTGTATCAGATTATCTTGCCGGTTATCAATCACAACAGGGTCTTCACTGCTTATTACAACAAAAAGCTAGCCGAAGGCAAAGGTCACAGATGTGCTCAGGGGCACTGTATCAGAAAACTTTTAAGAATCATCTATCATCTTTTAAGTACCGGACAGACCTTTGATCCTGCGTTACTGATATAGCTATCCTTACAACCCAGCTTATTACAATGAGCCTTCTTTGGAAGGTCTGTTTGTTGTGCCACAAAATCCATAATGATTCACATATTTTCAAAGTACATACTTTTACTAACTAAAATTCAATATTTAAAAAAACTACTTGATTTTTATATAGTTAGCTCCATAAGTGTGCTCCTTTCATCCCGCCGTTATTTCAACAGGTTAATCTCATTCTGCAAGTTTTTCAAAAATGTTCCTGCGTGTGCGCCATCCATCTGCGTGTGATGGAACTGGAACGAGAGCGGCAGATAATACCGGAACCATTTCTTTTTGTACCTGCCCCAGATAATAAAGGGATTATTGAAAATACCGCTGTTCATACCAACAGCTCCATCAATTTCCGTATCTATGATAGCGGACGTGCCGATGACCATACTGTTTTCGGATAAATCCCTGTCCTGACAGCTTGCGGCGACCTGTGCCGTATACTTCAGATACTCCTTGTTGAATTGATTTAACTCGGCTTTATAGGAAAGGTCGCAGGAGCTAACTTCGCCCTCTTTGTTTTTCACGATGGTATTGACTGCTATGGTGTCATACTGTATGAGTTTATCGCCCACTGGAAGAATGTAAAATTCCTTTACCTTTACGGCTGCTCTGCCGATACAGTAATCGAGCAACATATTAAACTTCAGCTTTCTTTTCCTGCTGACCCTGATCAGATTGGTCACATCAAAGGTTTTGAAAAAAGTTACCATTGGATTGGGTGCTTTCATCCAAAGTTCATAGGCCGCAGCCCTTGTCGTATCTTTGGGATCAATTTCTTTTGGCATACTGACCTCCGCTTACTCCGCTTTCCGGATTGGATGGCGCACGACTGTTTTCAGCCGGCTTACATCGCATTTTCTCGGATCGCTCAGATAAATTTCGTGATGGTATCTTGTATCCGTAATATCCAGCTCATATCCGTTTGCTTTCATATAGTCGTGCATGAGATCAACGGTGGTAGGCTCATCATCGTAAGAGCCGATGTGCATACACTGAACGCACAGCCCCTCATCATAAGGGAAGAACTCTACTTTGGAGAAATCCTGTTTCTTCTTTTTCGTTGCTTCCTGAACTGCCCACTCAAAATCTTCCTTCGTTACGAAGTCCGGCAGCCGGATCATAGAAATAAAGTGCATATCTTCTTTTCTTGCATAATCAAGCCCCTGTGTGTTTTCCTGCCACCAGAGTCCTTCAAGGGGCGGCACAACATACTCAAAGAAACCCTCGATCTTATGCGTTCCCTTGTAGCTCATCTTTATGGTAAAGGCAATGCCATACAGCAAGCCGATTGAATTTTTGTATTCTCCGTTTTCCTCATTGGGATTGCATTTTCCCCGGACTGCTATGTAATTCATTTGAGGAATCTCTATAATTCCGGGCTTGTTCTTCGGCATATAAAATTCCTTGTATTCTTTCTTGTAGTCAAAAGCCATTTTATTCGCCTCCCTATCAACCAAATATGTTATCACATACATCTTCCAGCTTGATAACTTAGGATTTGTCTTTGTTCTATTATTTCTAATAGTCTTCTTACATAATCATCTGCATGGTTTATTGAAAACTCTCCATGGTACATATTAGGAAGAACTTGTATAGAACTATTCTGTAGTTTTTTATGAATTAGTTCTGCTGACTTTTTCATTGAGTGATTTTCTTTTTCTCCGACAAAAATATGAACTATTGCTTCGCTCTCTTCAATCCCATCTTTTAAGGAATATAATGAGTTTTCCTGTAAAAAAGCAATCATATCGCCTTTTGTTATTGCACAAGTATCTTTGTAATAATTATCAAACAAATGCTGTTTTATTCGTAATGATTTGAATTGTAATTTTGAAAACCACTTATACTTTATCAAACCATAACAACTCCCAAACGCAGGCTTAATCATAAAATATGTGAATTTTGAAGGTATTACAAGTGCGCTTTCCACTATTGCATACTTACATATATCCTTACGTTGAGATAAAATTTCAAGTAAAATCTGTCCTCCAAGTGATAGTCCTCCAATCAATAAAACGGAACCATCCAGTTTATCATTTATAAATTTTATAATCTCTAAAGCGTTATTTTCTATCGTTGTAAATCGTTTATCACTTCCTGCATGACCGTCTAATATAGGTATAATTATATGATAATTCGTTTGTAGCATTTCAGCAATTTCTTTGTAATTCCACCATGACAAACCACCTCCATGTAGGAGGATAATTACATTACCATTTCCTTTCCCATATTCAACATAGTTCAACCTTTTTCACCTCGCTGTAAAATTCCAATTTCTGTTCTACAACTTAGGATTTATCGTCATCATAAAAGTAAATTCATTACTGACATCACCGTTCCAGCTTCACATTCTGCGTAATCAAGAGTATTATCTGGATATAAATACACTTCTGAAAATTCTTTTGCCTTTTCTTTTACTTCATCGCTAATAATTACCGATTTGCAGGTCTTGCAATGTAATACAGGCGCATTTATGACTTTTATAGTTTTTCCGTTAATGGTCATAGAAAAATCTCCGGTTTCCGTGTGCAGTGTGTTATGACATTTTATACACTTCATTGTAAATCCTCCTTGAAAAATTCCAATCTTCTGCTCTATAACTTAGGATTTATCTGTCTACTTCAACAATAGAAGTGCTTAATAAATTAAGAAATTCCTCAAAGTTATTTGCAATCCAATACATATTTGTTTCATCATTCGATTGCTCATAAACATAAGAATCATCCCAATAATAAACACCTGTGTTCTCTCCACCACATATCAGAACAATAAATCCTTGCTGTATTGTATCAGCAATTAAGATACTTTCTGGAAGCATATCATCAGACAACATATTTATATACGTCATCATATCATTGTTTTTATAATTTCCTTCTAGGTTTATGCCATAAAAACAGTCTAATATAATAGTATCATCTATACCTTTTACATATAAACCTATTTTATCAACAGTACAATTCCCACCATTTATAGCTAATAAAAATCTCCTATAACTATCGGGAAATTTAAAGCCTAATTTATTTTCAATATTTTGTATATTTTCAAGTGTTGTTATTCCAAAAGAAGTTATCTTTTCAATCATGTTAAATATTGCTTCACCTACACTATCGTTCCTTTGTAGATTATTATTTTTACTCATATCAACACCTCTTTTCAACTAAACAAATTCCAATTCCCTTCTCATTCCTCCACAGCCTGTTTCTTCGCTTCCTCCAGCGGAAACTTCGGGATCTCTTCCAGCAGCTTCAGCCCGATCTGTTGTTTCAGGTCCTCATCCACGATCTTTTTCACGCTTCCATCCGGCTGTCCGATTTCCACCGTCGCCAGTTCTTCCATGTAATCCGCATAATACTCCAGCACCTTCCCAAGAGCCCATGTTTCCCCGGCCACTGCCGCTTCGATTGTATGCAGATTCAGCGTACATTCCTGTTCTTTCACAAAATCACGCTCCTTTGCTTCCGATAGTCTTATCATAACATAGCCTAGCTGGTTAGAACAGCGTATTTCGTCATCCCGCTATGTTCAACGCCCGCATTATTATTCAGAGTGGAGAATTTTTTTCGGAACCGGCGTTCTTTTATCAAATGTTATTATCAGTTGACAGATTTCCACCCCTTATTGGTGGAATACTAAAGGTAGCTTTTGTTATAATTAATCCACCATAAAAGCAAAAGGGAGTGCAGAATATGAATTTTAATGAAAAATTGATTTCTTTGAGAAAAAGCAAAGGGTTATCCCAAGAAGAACTGGGAGCAGAATTGAATGTGACAAGGCAGACGATTTCAAAGTGGGAAAGCTGCCAGTCCTATCCTGATTTTCAACGGTTGGTATTGTTGAGTGACTTCTTTGGCTTGACGTTAGATGAACTCGTCAAGGACATTGATGTGCAGGAAGTGCGGGAAAAAAACTTAAATAGCGAAAGGCTAAATTCCATATACAGTGATGTGGAAAACGCCAAGAAAATCATAAAATGGGGAGCTATCATCGGAGGCGGTATTGCCGCTGTTCTTCTGATTGTCGTGGTTGTTTTAATTTTTAGCTTTGTATATTGATAGCCATATTTTAAGAAAGGGTATGAGGCATGGGAAAAGACTATTTGTTACAAGTGCAAAATGTAACGAAAAGGTATGGAGATAAAATCGCCTTGAATGATTTTTCTATGGATATATGTCCGGGCGAAATTGTTGCACTAATTGGAGAGAATGGCGCTGGAAAAACAACGCTATTAAATATCATTTGCGGATATAGTAAACCAAGTGCCGGACAAGTGCAATATAAAGGGAAAAATATCGTTGCAAACCCATTGATAATACGAGAATTTGGCATTTTGATTGAACCGCAATTTTTAGATTACATTTCTGCAGAGGAAAATCTACGTTTGCTTTCACAACTGACTAATTTGAAACAGGACACGCGAATCAAGGAACTGCTGGAAATGACAGAACTTTATAGCAGCCGTAAAAAGAAAGTCAAAGAATTTTCTTTTGGTATGAAGCAGCGGCTCGGTCTATGCCAGTGTTTACTTACAGAAGTCGGTTTTCTGATTTTGGATGAACCCTTTGTTGGCCTTGATCCAATCGGCAAAGAGCTTTTCAAACAGACTATTTTGGATATGGCACATAAACAGAACGTACCAGTATTATTTTCAAGCCATGATTTAGATGATGTAGATGAAATTTGCGATAGAGTGGTCATGATTTCAAAAGGCAACAAGCAGTTAGACCAGCCACTTGAACATAAGCAAACTTATACCGTAAAAATCGAACGCACGATTTCTGCTGATATAAAGCAGTCACTTCTTGAAAAATGTAGCGATTTGCGTTTCTTCGAGGATAAAATCATGTTTCAGGACGAAACACTTATTATAGACATTCAG
This sequence comes from Sellimonas catena, assembly GCF_027924685.1. Taxonomy (NCBI): domain Bacteria; kingdom Bacillati; phylum Bacillota; class Clostridia; order Lachnospirales; family Lachnospiraceae; genus Sellimonas; species Sellimonas catena. Next base: position 28,334 of record NZ_BSBO01000034.1, on the reverse strand, counting down.
AAGATATTACTGCAAAAAGGGTATTATATTTGTGGTTTCTCCGTCCAGAAAAATAATCTCAAAAGCCTGTTTGGAATGGAGGGATAAGTATGAACACTCTTGCAATTATCACAAAAGTAGAATTAAAAAAACTATTCCAAAGAAAAGATTCGTGGCTCATGTTTGCAATTTTTCTTGTGCCAATTTTATATTCTGTGGGTTTAGCTTCTAATTCAGATGTTATCACATATACAGGTACAGGAAATATAACAGCCATAGGCTTTGCCAGCGCAATGTTTCAGATGAGTCAGTCTATGTTCATTTTTGCAACTTTCCGGATTACATGCCAGCCTGAAATGCAACTTTCCCTCTCATAAGCTATGTATTTTCCTTTATTTTTCAAGGTTTTTGCCAAGATCTGTTCCTGTCACTCTCCTCCTCTCCCCCAAATTTCCATTTTGGGGGGATCAAAACTCCCATTTTGATAACAACTCCCCTTCTCTGCCCTTAATTGGGGGAATCCGGTTTAGGATTTGGGGGAAGAATCATCCCCCAAAAATCCAGATTAGCAATGGCTCATAGCTGTAATCGTTCTTTTCGGAATATTCAGATCGGCATATGGGTTTGTCTGCTCCGTATTAGCGGAACCAAATTTCTGAATCTCTTCATTCATTTTATTCTCCAGAACGTGGGTATAAATATTCATCGTAATACTGATACTGGAATGCCCCATCAATTTCTGCACCACTTTCGGCTCCATTTTCTTCTCAAAACATCTGGTTGCGAAAGTATGTCGTATTGTATGTGGATGGAAGTCACGGATGATCTTCGGCTCTCTGTGTTCCTGAACCGCAAGTACAGCTTCTTTCTCCCTCATCCGCTTCTTTATCACTTTCTTAATTTCCTTTTCCACGATATATCTGCTGCACGGACTCCCCATACTCGTAGTGAATACTAAGCCCCCCAGTTCCTCTTTCCCCCTCCACCGGTTTCCCAGCTCTTTTTTCAGTCTCGCTTGCTTTTCACGCTGAGATTTTAATATCTCTTCTATTTCTCCCATAAACGGAATCTGCCGGGTGGAATTTACAGTCTTTGGAGTAACTAATATTTCTCGTTTTTCTCCATTATAATAGCTGCAGCTTAATGATCGGTTAATTTCCGTAATCTTTCTTGCAAAGTTTATATCCGGCCACTGAAGTCCACCCAGTTCTCCAACACGCACTCCTGTCAGAAACATAAAATAGAACATTTCTTTATACCAACTATCTTCTACCTCGTTTAAAAATTCATTCTGTTCTTCCTGTGTCAATGCAATTTCCTCTTTCGCTTTTTTATATGTCCACGGTACTTCAACAATCAGGCACGGGTTCACTGAGATCATTTGACTTCCTAAAGCAAAATCCATGCACTCTCTTAGTCTGCCCAGCGCCTCCCTCATAGCGCTGTTGGAAATACCGTCTTTTTCCATTGTATTCAAAGCCTGCTGTACATCCATAGGCTTTATATCTCTTATCTTCTTAGAGCCTATATAAAAGCCAAAAGTTCTTTTAAAATTGTTCTTCATAGGATTGATACTTGTTTCTTTTACCCTATGGGCCTTAACAGTTGAAAACCATTCTTCAAACCATTCGTTCAACGTAATTCTGTTTTTTCTGTAATCCTGGCTGCTTTTCGCCTTTTCCTTCGCTTCTGTGAACTCTTCAATAAGCGCTTTCAGATCTGATCCGTACAAAGTAATTTTGATCCCGTTGATCATTGCCCTTGCTTCATAGGTTCCTTTATTCTCCCTTATTCCTCTTGGTAATTTTTTTGCCATAAGATATGGCGTACCTGCTAACGTGGCTTACGCTCATCACGATAGCAACAGGAATGTACTTGATGAATGGGTATGAACTTTTCAAGGTTCCTGCCCGCTCTTCCCTTACGAAAAAACAGGCGAAAGATTATCTCTTCCACCTGTTTCCTCAGTCTCAAGCGATTTTTCTACCCACTATTCTAAAAATTTTTTCAGTTTCTTCTCTGCTGTTGTCACAGACTTTGCTATGGCCTGGAAAGAACAGTTTTCTATCTCTGCGATCTGCTCATAGGTCAGTCCGACAAAATAGTAAAGGACTAGCCGACGTTTCTGAATTGCCGGCAGCATGGATATGGCAGTATAAAGTTCTTCCAGCGCAATCTTCCAGATTGCCTCATTCTCTGCGGATTCTCCCACCTGTCTGGAGCGCCTGTGTAAAGTGATATCATAGATCTCTGACTGTTCGATATGCCGGTCAGCGATATTGAGATGTCTCAGATCATCCAGCTCAAAACTGTCAAACACCTCATATAGTTCTCTGCTGATTTCCATGCAGTGTTCTTTCCTCTGTCCATCCGCAAACTCTATGTAATATTTTCCTTCTAACTCAAATATACTATAAGGGTTATATTTGTCTTTCCTTCTTTTTGGGTGGTTGCCCTTCATTTTCTTTTCCTCCAATCTGTATTTTTTGAAAGTTCAGATCGAAGCGGCGGCCCCCGCTCCCTGTAAGAAAGGAAAAGACTCTTTAAATCATTACAAAAAAGGCGTACCTGTTTTCTTTCAGATACACCCTCTTGCAGATTTATGTAATCATTTGTATAAAATGGTAAGATTAAGCAGAACTTTGTCGAATAAAAAAACGCCGCAACTCTTATAGGAATTACGACGAACTGACAAGAAAATAATTTACTTTTTGATTGGTATGTATTCTGCCCTACTCTTATGCAGTTCTTCCCCTTTCCAAAAGAGGAAGTAATATGACATATCTATACATTATTCTCCTCTTATTTTGTCAATAGGAGAAGTATAGGGTAGGAAAACGATGTTTTAACTACGATATACCTATATTTCTATTAAAAAAATCGCAAATTATGACAACAAAAAACAGCCTAACCGTCAAGATCAGACTGTTTCTTATTCTACTTAGCCTCGAAGCTATATCCCACTTCACGCACACACCGGATTTCAAATTGCCGATCCGGGCAGGCTTTGTATAATTTTTCTCTTAATTTGCATACATGGGAGCCAATCGTGTTGTTTTCTATATCCTGCACATAATTCCCCCATATCTTTTGATAAATCTGTTCGTATGTAAGAACCCTCCCTTCATTGGCAGCAAGATAACACAATAGGTTAAATTCTTTTGTAGTTAAAAATACTTCCTGTTTCCCGCAATGTACCCTTCTTTGATCTGGAAGTATTTCAAGATCGGAAAAAGAGAGGGTCGGTGTGTAGTCCACCTTATATTTTTGGAAATCGGATATTTACGAAACACTTCCATGATTTCATCAAAAGGATGTGTTTCATTATCCTTGAATTCTGCAATGATCAGTCTCCCCATAAATCTCCTTATTATACTTTCATATTTAGTCATCAGTTCTTCTTAATTCGTCTGTAAGATTTCTATTTTTCAAATATGTTGCACTTGAAAACATAAAACATATTATAAACATAACCACTGATATTATAAAAAGTAACTTCCATGGATATATAAACTTAAAATACAATAATTTACTCTTTATTGCTTTCCCTAAAAGCCATATAACCGGACTGCCTGCTATTAGCGTCGCCAATATAAGAATTACCCAATATCCTATTCCCTCATAGAAAATCATTCTCCACAGTTGGCTTTTGGTCAACCCAAGGCTCTGCATTACAGCAATCTCTTTTCTCCTGACCGATAGTACTGCAGACAGCATATTTCCATAATTCATGATTCCAATAACTAAAATAACCAGGGATAATCCGCCTAAAATAATGTTTGCCGTATCAATCCTGTTCTGTTCGGATTCCAGCAATGTATAATTTGCCTCCAGATAAAATGTGTCCATTATCCCAACTTTTTGATTTTCTTTTTGTATAAGCTGTACTAATTTTTGATTGATCACCGCATCATCTTCGCTCTCCTCAATATCGAAAGAGATGTCAAATGTCTTTTCCGGGAATCCCAGTTTTTCAAACGCTTTTTTCGTCATAATGAAATAGTTGATGTTATTTCCAAACGAAGTAGTCTGCAGTTCAGGAAAGTATTTCTCGGTCATATCCATGTATCCTGCACAAGCAAGACTGCCTTTTCCATAATTTGCTGCATTGCTCTCCTGAGCCCCATAAGCGTCAAGCGAGTAGAATGTTATAGGTTCGCCCAATGTCTTTTCCGCCCGCAATTCCAACTCCTGCGACATTTCATTATGATGCAGTAAAATACATCCTTCCCCTGATGCAAACCGATTCATATCAACAGTCAAATTATTGTCAGCAACATAGCGTTCCAATTCAGTAACATATGACTTGTCCACGATCTGAAGTGTTGCAAACGCCAGTGTCTTCTCCGGATCATCCAACGACTGTCTGCGGGGCTGCAGGGCTTTATCAGCAAGGAAGTCAATAACTGCGTAACTGCCTTTAGCAGTTTTTATCGTAGTCTCATTTATTCCTTCCATCTTGTAAATCGTATCCAGCATTTCCGATGAAAGTACCGGCGTATCATCGTTTATTTGATCAGGCACCATTTCAGGGAACCGGAATATCCCGGTTAGTATCCCAATCCTGAAATCAGGATTTTGTTCGATCTGATTCGTAATATCTGTTCCTATCATAATAACTTCTGCACCTAAAGCAGTAATACATCCGATTAACAGTGATCCCACACTAATAAGCAATCTCTTTTTGGATCTTGTAATATTCCGCCAGGCCATTTCTAATATCAGAAATCTGGTTGCTAAATTTTGTTTCTTTTTTGTTCTATTCCCTGTTTCGATATAACGGATGGAATCAATTGCATTCCATTTTATAACCTGTCGAAGTGCAAGTCCTGTTGCAAAAAATGACGTTACAAACATTAGGATTCCGGCTCCTGCCATAAATACTGGATAGAAACCTGTAACATCGCTCTCACCCAGACCCTGCATGAACAATTTCTGTAAAACGGTCGGAAGAAATAGTTTTATGATAACAATACCCGCCACAGCTCCTATACCGATCCCTTTGAGGATATTCCATATGTTTTGATAATATACGATTCTTTTTAACTGCTGCTCTGTCGTGCCAAGTACTTTCAGCATTCCATACTGACGGATTTCTTTCCCCATTGTAATAGACACTACATTAAAGATCAGCATGAAAGCACAGAGGATTACCACGATTCCGCATCCAACTGCAATAGAGACACTCCCGAATACACCTTCCACACTTTGTTTTACCATTGGATTTTCAGCGAATACCTGCTGTGCGGCATATTCCATTGTCAGATCTGAATACAGTTTTATTTCAATGCCTCTTTCATCCTGTAAGGAACCTGTTACTGCCATGATCTTATCTGCTGGAAAGGCGGAAATTTCCTGTTGATCCAGAAAGGCTTTTGAAACATATGCTTCTGGCTCCGTTACCGAGAAATCAACATAATCTGTGTAATATCCGCTTAATGAAAATAAATCTGTTTCTTCTGCTCCTTCAGACAGTATTGTTCTAAGCTCAATCTCCATTCCAATTACCGGATGATCGATCTCCATTTGCTGCAGGCTGGAAGCCGATAACATGATCTCATCGGCTTTTTGAGGATAACTTCCAATTATATCTGTATATGCCGGCATCATCATTTTTTCATATGCGCTATCATCGAGATAAATAAGTTGGCCTTCCCAATAATCTTGGAATGTGGCTGATCCTACAGTCTTTTGAATCCCGGTATCTATAATATATGGGAGACTTTTCATTTGCTCATATTGTGCCTCACTCCCATTTTCCAATGATACCGTAGCAACTGTTCCCATTCCCCGTATATCAATCAGATAATCAGAACGAATTTTACCATGTGCAATGGAAAAAGCAGAATAGAGTAGAAGCACTGACATAGCAATCGCAATAATTAAAACTTTGTTCTGCCTTTTATTATCTTTATAATAAGCCTGTGCCAGTTCTTTAATAACCAACTGATTATTGTTACGTGTACTCATATGCTTTCTCCCTCTTGGCAGATTTTTCCGTCTTCTATGTGTACGATACGGTCTGCCGTCTGTGCGACTTCTTCATCATGTGTGACAACTACTAATGTCTGGTAAAATTTCTGTGCAAGTATTTTCATTAATCCAATTACCTCCATGCCGGTACGGGAATCAAGATTTCCTGTAGGTTCATCAGCCAGTACGACAGCAGGACGGGTAATCAGCGCTCTGGCTATAGCCACCCGCTGTTGTTCGCCCCCGGACAGAGTATATGGGGTCTGCTCTCTTTTATTCTGCAACCCCAGTGACTTTAGGAGCATCTCAGCGAATTCCCGATCTATTTTACGTCCATCTAATTTCAGCGGCAGGACCATGTTGTCATAGACATTCAAAACAGGAAGTAATTTAAAATCCTGAAAAATAAATCCGATATTGCGACGTCTGAATATTGTCTGCTCATTCTGTGACATCTGCGCCAGTGGTATTCCTCGCACAAATATTTCTCCTTCTGTGGGCGAATCCATCGCCCCAAGTAAATTAAGTAATGTTGATTTTCCGCTGCCTGACGCCCCTACAATGGCAACAAACTCACCTTCTTTTACAGTGAAATCCACTCCATTCAAGGCATAAACATTATTTTCCCCCATACGGTATATCTTCCGTACGTTCTTCGTTATAATAATATTCATCACGTAATTCCTCCTTTACGCACAGAATAACAGATAAATCTCTCAAATTAGTAACAAAGCGGGAACCATTTTCAAGTTCCCGCTTTTGGCAATATAATCGACATAATTAAACCAGAGTCCTTTCGTTTTACTTTCATAAATCCATCATGTTTCTGCACAATTTCTCTTGTTATAAACAGCCCCATGCCATAACCTTCTTCATTAGAAATATTCTTTCCCCGATAGTAAAGCTGAAATATTTTATTTTCCTCTCCCTTTTCAATCCCTGTTCCGCTGTCTTCAATACGAATTTCCGAAAACATCTCATTGGAAATCAACGTCACTACAATATCGGTGGATACCGGGGAGTATTTTATGCTGTTGTCCAGCAAATTGTATATCGCTTCACAGAGCCAATTTCTATCATGTATTACTTTTTTATCCACATCTTCCCCTTGTACAATGATGTTGATGTTTTTCTCTTCTGCCTTTTTCCGCACCTGAAATACAGCCTGTGCTACCGTTTCTTTCAGATTGCTGTCACATTTGTGAATCTGGATGATCTGATTTTCCAATCGTGCCGCTACAATTAATTTTTCAATCAGAAAATGAAGCTTATTCTCTGATTTCTCCACAGCTTTAATATATGTCTCTTTTTCTGACTCTTCAATTCTGTTATCTTCAAGCAGTGTCAGATATGTTTCCATATTGGATAACGGCGTTCGTAATTGATGAGCAATTTCCGCCAATAATTTCTTAATGCCATCACGTTCACTCTCCACAAGTGCAGTGATCCCTCCATACATTTTCTGCACTCTCTGAATCTGCGAAAAGATCTTGGATGTAAGAGTATCATTCTGAACAGAATAATAAGAAATATCTTTTTTCTGCAGCAAATCATCCAGATAACCCGATATTTCTCCCAACTCACTCTGATATTCTTTCTGCCGGTCAATCCATAAAAAGTATAATCCCGCCAATAGTAATGCTAATAAAAATAATAGTATCCAATTCTTTTGACAGACCAAAATTATCGTAAAACATACAATTATAACTGCATTAATTCCCACTATGCTTCTTTTCATCATTACCTGCCTCTTATTCTCCGAATGTATATCCAACCCCAAAAACATTTTTAACGTAAACCGGACTGGATGGAGCAGATTCTATTTTTTTTCTCAATCTATTGATAACTACCGTCAGAGCATGGTCATCTACAAAATTATTGTCAGCATCCCATATTTTCTCCAGCAACATTTCTTTGGTTACAATATTTCCCCGACTTGCTGCTAAAATAGCCAAAACTTTCCATTCCTTTATCGTAAGTTTAATTTCCTTGTCACAGTTCCATACTTTTCGCTTATCAAAATCAATCCGCAAATCCTTATACTCCATGATATTACCTGATCTGTTGCGTTTTAAGATCACTTCAACCTTCTTTAATAAAACTTTCGGTGAAACAGGCTTGGTTACATATTCCTGGCATCCGGCTTCATATCCGTCCAATATATCTTCCTCGTCATCTTTCGCTGTCAGAAAGATTACAGGTATTGATTTATATTTCAAAAATTTCTTGCATAAATCAATTCCTGAGGTTCCTGGCAGTCCGATATCTGCAATTATGACATCCGGATTTTTATTCAAACACCTCTCTGCCTCTGTTGCGTTATACGCCTGCAGTACTGTATATCCTGCTTTACAGAAAAATATTTTTAGTGCTTCATTCATCTGAGCATCGTCTTCGACTAGCAAAATTCTCATTCTCAGTCTCCTTTAAAGCATATTTTCATTTTTAATATTTAAAATTTAACGTCACCCACAATGTTCTCAAAAGCAACATAATAATAAAAGTTTACATACATGAAAAGCATTAGCATTTTCATCATACTCTACCAAAATCACTTTTTCAACTCTACTTTCAAATCTATCTAATTATATAATTTTCAGGCAAAAGCACAGCATTTAATTCAGCTATGCCTTTACCTGATCTTATTAATATGCCGGAACTCCATATCCCACGATCTGTCCATAACCAATCGGGTAACTCCGTCTGGCCACTTTATCTCCGCTGTTTCCTTCCACTGTATAGATGTTTCCATCTACCACGCTTTCTACAATTCCCACATGGTCAATACTGCCGTCATTTTCCCAATCAAAGAAAACAAGATCCCCAGTAGCAGGAACATAACTTCCATCCATGAACTGCCCCTGGCTCTCAAACCATTCCATACCCGCAGAACATAAGGAGAACTTTGGTATCACTCCTGCCTCAATATACCCGCACTGATCAGCACACCAACTTACAAAGCAGGCGCACCATTCCTCCCGTTGTGCAAATCCGTACCAGCTCCAGTAGGTGTCTCCTCCGTTGCCTTCCTGCGTCAACGCCACCTGCACAATCGCCTGACTTCCGGTTCCCGTAGGAATACGCCCAAACACATAGTATCGCAGCACATGGGATACATACTCCTTATCCCCGTAACTGCTCCAACCGTTCCGCTCCGCCATCATTTCAGAGAATTCCACTGCATTGGCATAGGTATATCCTGGTATATTGTAATTGACTCATCTAACGGTCACTTACAAATATACCTTCTCCTTTCTATCAACCTTTTCATCCGTGGCTGATTACGGTATTCTATATTTGTATGATGTAAATATGTGATGTGGATTTGTATTTTTTATCCTGTGGCTTTGACTACTTTATGGAGGTTCTTACCACACCTTATTTCTAAATAATGATTAGTTAGATGAGTCTTGAATTCCTATCTTGTACCAGGTTTTACGAAGTAAGTGCTGTGGATAACACATTACATATTTTTTACGAAAGGAATGTATTATCATGATTTTAGTCGGAATTGACATTGGCAAACACCAACACATCTTCTCCATCATTGACAAACAAACCGGTGAAATACTTTCAAATCCTTCTGTTTTTCATAACAATCAAGAAGGTTTCTTGTCACTCATCGGAAAACTAAGCAGCTATGACAAATCACAGCTTCTTATTGGCATGGAAGATACCGGGCATTATCACTTTGCCTTACTCAAATATCTTCTTGACAGACACTATACGGTTGCTCTGATCAACCCAACCACTACTGACCTTACCAGAAAACTTCAGGGCGGCATTACCAAAAACGATCCCCTGGATTCTCTTACCATTTGTGATGTCATCGGCTCGAATCAGCGTAAAAAGCCTTATCGCATTACAAAAGTAAACCGTTTCGACCTTTATGAACAAAAGCAGCTGACACGCCATCACCACAACCTGAAAGAGGAATTAAACATCTACAAAAACCGGCTTCAGAAATGCATTGATATCGTATTCCCCGAATTGAATTCCTTATTCCGTTCAAAGTATGGCATTGTTTACATGAATGTTTTAAAAACATTTGCTTCTGCTGAAAAGATTGCAAACTCCGATATCCGGATCATCCGGAAATGTTTTGAATATGAGGGACGCGGAAAACGAATCCAACTGTCTGCCGAACAGCTGAAAACAACAGCCAAGGCTTCTGTCGGCATCTCTTCTGTTGCTGAAGAAATTCAGATCAGACATCTTGTCTGTCAGATTGAAATGATAGAAGAACAACTTTCTGAAATAGACAAAAAGATAGAAGAGTTCTCCCTGCAAAACAACTCTCCTATCCTCTCCATACCAGGAATTTCACACTTCTCTGCTACTTCTATTTTAGCGGAATTGGGAGATATTTGCAACTATACGAAAGCATCTCAAATCATTAAATTTGCCGGTGTCGCCCCATATCACTATGAATCCAGTCAGTTTCTCGCCCGGCATACCGCAATCACCAAGAAAGGTTCCCGGTATCTGAGAAAAACACTGTATCAGATTATCTTGCCGGTTATCAATCACAACAGGGTCTTCACTGCTTATTACAACAAAAAGCTAGCCGAAGGCAAAGGTCACAGATGTGCTCAGGGGCACTGTATCAGAAAACTTTTAAGAATCATCTATCATCTTTTAAGTACCGGACAGACCTTTGATCCTGCGTTACTGATATAGCTATCCTTACAACCCAGCTTATTACAATGAGCCTTCTTTGGAAGGTCTGTTTGTTGTGCCACAAAATCCATAATGATTCACATATTTTCAAAGTACATACTTTTACTAACTAAAATTCAATATTTAAAAAAACTACTTGATTTTTATATAGTTAGCTCCATAATTCTCTTTCGCCCAGGAAATATACCCGTTCCCATAATTGTATCCCTGCAGTGCCAGTTTTACATGATTCATATCCACCGGGTTTTCCACGCCCGCCTCCCGCAGACAAGCCGCAAGGTTCTGGATACCTACATCAATGGAATACTCCGGATCTGTGATCCCGTTTGGCGTATTGGGATAACGGGTATTATACCCGCACTCGGACGCCTGCATGGGATCGGTTCCCTGTCCGCCGCTCTCCTGCATCATGACCGCTTTAATCAGTTCCACATATTCCTCAATCCCGTGCTGTCTGGCATACTGCCGGATCAATGGCTCATACGCCTCTACCTCTGCGCTGACAGGAGCAACGGTACTGGAGTTACTTCCTCCCACCATGCTGAACAGCGCTCCAAATAGAATGACAATTACAAGGATCAACACCACGATCCAGCCGCCCGCGAGGATAGCGGAGACAAGAGCCTTTGTAGCCGCAATAACAGCCTTTACTGCAGCAGCTACTGCCTTTGCAGTCACTTTTGCAGCCTTCGCCGCCGCAATCGCCGCCTGTCTTGCGGCAACAGCAGTCCGCTGCGTGGTCAACACCGCAGTCCTTGCTCCCTGTCCTGCAGTTCTGGCAGCCATTTCCGTAGTCCGGACTGCGCTGCGCCCGGTCCGTTCCGCTGTTTTGATTGTCCTCCCTGTGCCTTTCACTGCCGCTTTCCCGAAAGTTTTTATAGAAGCATGGGCTGTTTTGATTGTTTTCTCTCCCCGATCAAACGCCTTGACTGTCTGCTTTGGAAGTTCCCGGATCTGCGTTCCTTTCTTTCCAGTCTCCCTTCCTCCGGCGGCCTGCCTTCTGGCGGTCCGACCGGCCTGCGCTCCTGTCCGGTTTTTCATCTGCTCTTTCGGCTGGTAAGTCTTTTCTGTACCGGACGAAAAAGAAGAGGCGGAAGGCTCTCCGTTCTTCTCCCGGAAAGCCTCTGCCTCATTTTTCGCTCTGCCCCTCTCCCGGACAGCATGGATTACTTTTTCCCCCTGTTTTCCTGCCTGCTGAACTGTTCCACGGGCGGCTCTCTCCCCTTTCTCCATAACCTGGTCTTCGGCATAACCTACCGGGGTTCCCTGTTCTCTTCCCTGTGTCTGCTCTGCGCTGTCTCTTGTCCGGATATAGGCCCCTTTCATATGCTCCGCCGCTGTCACGGTTTTATCCAATACTTTGATATCCTTCTGGACGTGGCGGGTTTTGATCGTTCTTCCCATCGCCTGCCCTCCTTTCGGATATGGGATTTTCAGATCTTCTTAGCCACAACCACAAGCCTTCCATTGGTATTGGAATATTCGCAGGTGGACAGGGTAAGCAGCTTGTCTCCATATTCTGCGGTCACTCCCGTATCATAAAGGGCAAGTTCCCTGCACTGCTCCACATAGTCCGTAAACTCTTTTTCCGTCTCTGCATGAGAAAAGAGATAGAACTTGAATCCGGTATCGTCATAGACCGTGGTCTTGAATACTGCGATCACTTCATATTCAGCGGTTTCCGTCAGCGTATCAAAACGGACCGTTTTATGCCGCTCATAGAAATCCCGGTCCTCATAGTTCATCAGTCCGGCGAATATGGAACCGTTGTTCATGTGGTGTCCGTAGATGATCACATTGTCGCTGGGTTCCATCGGATCACAATGCTCTGCGATATAGGGAACACCATAAGCACTGGATTCCTTGTAAAAATTGTGTTTCAGATAATAATCCGGGTTGTCCGGCGTATACATGACCGGATAGTTGATCGGTGTGTCCTCAATCTGAATCCATCCGGCCATATCATTGTTCATGGAAAACAGTTCGGCATACCGCTCTAAGGGAGAAATCACTTCCTGCTCCTCTCCCGCCGGTTCTTTCTCCGGGTGGACAAGTAGATCCCGATCCCCAGTCCATACGCCAGTAAAAAAAGAAGGACAGTTTTTGCGCTGTCCTTACAGAGTTCCATAGAAAACGGATGGTCCATCGCCTCCGGCAGTCCTTTCACGATACCGATCAGGCCGCCGGACAGATAAGGCGCTGTCAGCAGGGCAAACCAGATAACGGGGAAAATGCCGAGAATGGCAAAAATCCATGTGCTTTTCCTGCTACCGCTCTTCATGGCGTCTGTGCCCCCTTCGTGGTTTCTCCGGCGGCACCTCCATCTTTTCAATAACCTTTAAGAGAACATCGTCCACGGCGTCCGTGGGCCGCTCCTCTTTTAAGCGTCAACTGTGCGATCTCCTGCGAGTATTCTATACCCCCAATTCCAAACAATCCTCTTATCATATGGAACGCCTCGCTGATTCTGTCTGTATCCACCAATGCAGTTATGGAGAAATAAATATCCTCCATGTCCTCAATCCTCTGGCTGTTGGGAAAAAGTTTGTTGATCAAGGGTAATGTATAGGCCCCGGAAATCAGATTTACAGTGTTTCTTACATCTTTGATCTTGTTGTCGTCATTTTTCATTGACATTTCCTCTCTTTCTTTAAATCTGGCAAAAGCCACATATTTATAGAACGCAAAAAAGCCGCTTGCTCTCTACTATAAAGAACAAACGACCTTTTGCAAAATCTATCCATATTCACTTATTCATAAACAGAGTTTGCCTGTTTCTTCTGCTGATAACTTATGATAATTTGGGGGAAGATACACTCACTCACGTTCAAATTTGGGGGATAGTGTTATCCCCCAAAAAGAAACGGTACGCAAACTTCTCCTGTTCATTTCAGAAGAAAGAGGCGAAGTTTCACATGGCATTTGGGGGATAGCCTTCCCCCAACTCTTCCCCCAAAAATCCCCCAAATTTACCCGTAAAATACGATAATTTATGATACTTTACGGATTCGCTCCAGAACGCAAAAAAGCCCTTGAAAACGCCCGTTTTACGGGATTTTCAAGGGCTTCAAGCACCTTTGGTTTTAGGAAATTACATTCCCATCTGTTTCAATGTGATTTTATCTGCAATCATTGGAAGAAGTTTGGCATCAGAAATTGAGAATAAGAGTATTCGCTTATACATAAATCGAATCGGTATCCGAAAATTGATATATGGAGGCAAAGAATTAGCACTGTTAATTTTTTCGGTATTCATAGATATTTTATTAGTTCTAACGAGTATCGTATTTTATTATGCTGTGCTTGTTCACAATCCAAATGTTGCAAGCGGCATATTCTATGATAGTAATGTGAGTATGGAAGTCGCTCAAATCATTTGTAATTGTATGTTTTGGCTGATAACGATTTTTCTCGTAATGCTAATGGCAACAAGGTTGAAGACACTTGTATGTGTAGGCGTGTACATGATTCTCTATATCATAATGAATTTAATGTCTTATATAGACGGGATAAAATATCTCTCGCCATTACATTACATAGTTGTAACTTCTTCAAACAGCTCACAAATCGCACTCTCTACAATGCTTTTTCTCCTTTATTCTATTTGTGCGGGAATATTATTTACCCATATTGGTATTCGCAAGATTGAGAAAATGGATTTGTAAAAAAAGTGGCAAAGGCAGCCGAGCCAGGCAACGATCAAGATGAACGCGCATTGGCATTGACATTCTTGTTAGCCTTTACAGATAGTCAAGCACGGGGGGACAGCACAAAGTGCTGCCGCCCCGCATTATTAATCAGAATGAAATAGCTTTTCGTGATTGGCTTTGAAACATTTCTTTGACTGTTCTGATGCAGCATATCCCCCGTCTGCCCTTTGAAGTTTTGCAGAGGCCGATTGTTTCAGAATCATCATATCCACACTTTCATTTCTTTGCTTCACTTCAAAAAATATCAGAAAAAAATATGAGAAGCCATAAAGACATGGAATTTTCAAAATGTATCTGCAGGTTCCCGCTACTTTCTTTCCGGTGCATAGACCGCTTCCACCTCCATCCCGTCATCCGTCTGATCCAGCCGTACATAATAATCCCGGATGTAGTAGCTGGCATGCTGCTCCTGCAGGGAATACAGCTCCAGCGTCTGAAAATCCACCAGACAAAGATCCCTGGGCTTTGGTTCCTCCCCTTCCGGTCCGTAGGTTTCCATGACAGCGAGCAGCTTATCCAGGCAGTCCTGGCAGAGAATGGTTTTTGCCTTCTCCACATCCAGGATGCTATCTTCCCCATAACTGACTTTCACCGTGGAAATCCCACGGGAGGGTGTCTGTGTGCTGGAAAAGAAATCTCCGCCTTCCCCGGTGCCTGTCATGGCAGTCCTGGTGCCACTGGTATCTGCTCCGTCCTCCTCATGAGGCAGGATGCCGAAATCCAGCACATACCACTGGTTTACACTGATAATCCCCAGATCATCAAACTGCCGGAAATATCCCATCAGGCTTTCCTTTGCTGTACCACACAGATAACAGCCCTCCGAATCCGACAATTCCGACTGGACTGCTGGCAATTCTTTATACTCCATAGAAGTGAACTCCTCCTGTTGCGGCATATCTGCCGTATCTTTCATTTTCCCAAAAGCTGTGAAAAAAAGAAGCAGGGCAGCCAGGATGCCCGCTCCCCATACCAGTTCTTTCCTCATCCGATAATACTTTCCCTTCTGCATCGTCCTTCCTCCCGCTTTATTTATGTCTTTAACAAGCATTATTTGTGTCTGTTATGAGCATAAATAGTGTGTGGTTCAGACACTATTTATGTCTTACCATAAAGGCAAACATGGAAAGGGGGTGTAAAGAACATGGAACAATCTGAAATCAGGCGGATCGGCAGGATCCTGAAGGAACGACGGCTCCAGCTCGGATACACCCAGGAATATGCTGCAGAAAAAGCAGGCATTTCCTATTCATACTATACCAAGATTGAACGTGGACAACAACTTCCATCTCTGGAAGTTGCCATGGTCCTTTCCAAAACCTTCAGCCTGTCTATGGATCGCTGGCTTTTATGCCAGGCGCATGATTACAGGATGTCACCGGCTGCCTTAAACCTCATCCAATATGTCAGCTCCCTGGATAACAAAACCATCGAAACGATCCAGGAGCTGCTCTCCAAAGCCTCCCTGGTAGAGAAACAGAACTGACCGCAGGGCCTAAGCCCCTGCGGTTTTGCAATGAATACATTGCAATTATACTCGGAATATCCAGTAGAATCAAGGAAACTGCAATGAATACATTGCAAATTCACGAGATCAGTTTCGGCATACTCCCGGAAACACGAAAAAGGAGGCTTCTTTCATGGAACAAAAACTGAAACAGGATATTCAGATTGGCGAAACCATCCGCTCCCTCCGTATGGAGCGGAAACTGACGCAGGACCAGGTGGTTTCCAAACTGCAGCTTATGGATCTCGACATCACCCGGAGCATCTACTCTCAGATCGAAGGCGGTACCTACAGCATCCGCATCTCGGTCCTTGCTGGTCTGTCCCAGATCTTTCAGGTGGACTATAACACCTTCTTTCGGGATGTCCATCTCCCAGGTTCGGAATAATTTATCTCCCCAAACATTTTCACTTTCTCTTCGTTCTGAACGTGGCACACATTCTTCCCGGTTTCGCACGAAACTGGCACGGTTTTGCGATTGTGCCGTAAATTTCCCCGTGTTACAATAGGTACTGTCAAAATTATATGCAGCGAAAACGCAGCGCATCCAAAGGCGGCAGCCTCCCGCCCGGATTGGCTGCGTTTTTTCGTGCAGGGAAAGGAGGTTTCCCTTCAACAACTTCATATGGCTTTGCAGAAGTAGTCCGCATTGACCGGGCTGCTTTTGCTTTTTGAGGCAGGAAATTATAAGCACGGGCGGGAAAAGCAATCCCGTCCGTTTTTTCAAGATCAATGAAGGAGGTCATACATGAAACAGTTACCTGCAAACTCTTCACCGGAGAAAAAGCGGACGGTCTGCTACGGGAAATACCTCTACGCAGCCTTCCTGCTCTTTACGCTTATCGCAGCGAATGTCCAGCCGGTGCTTGCTTCCAATATGTGGGACAAGGCCAATGAGATCATGAAGGATGTTTATAACCAGATCGTCCTCATATCCACCATTGCCGCCGTAGTGACCGCATCCGTGGCGCTGCTTTTGATGAATTTCTCGAAATCCGGCAAGACCGTGGATGAGAGCCGTGCCTGGCTGAAGCGGATCATCATTACCTGGGCGATTCTGAACGGCCTTGGTTTTATTATGGCATACATTACCCCGTTCTTTGCCGGAGGCACATACAGCGGATAAGCCCGGAAAGGAGGAAACCACATGGGAATACTGGACGGAATCGTGGAATGGATCGCAGAACAGGTCATGAACATCCTGGATCTGATCACCACTTCAGTCCTGGGCGCCCTCGGCTGCTCCATGGACACGTTCCTGCGCTATTTTCCTGCAGCTGAAACCATGTACGATGTGTTTCTGGCACTGGCTCTTGGCCTCATCCTCTTAAACTGGGTGTGGCAGCTTTTCAAGAACTACTTCATGGGTGCCGGAATCGAAGCGGAGGATCCCCTGAAACTTTCCATCCGTTCTTTTATTTTTATCTTCCTGGCCTTTTATGCGGAAGACATCGTGAACCTGCTCCTTGGCATCGCCGGGACGCCTTATGACTGGATCTTAACGGAGGAGCTTCCCTCCCTGGATTTTGCCAGCTTCAATTCAGTCATCACCGTCATCCTGGGTGTATGCGCCAATGGAGCCGTGGCGATTATCGCCCTGATTTTAGTTTTGATTTTGGCGTGGAATTACATCAAGCTGCTCTTTGAGGCAGCGGAACGCTACATCCTTTTGGGTGTGCTGGTCTATACGGCGCCGGTTGCCTTTGCCACAGGTGCCTCCCAGTCCACCGGGAACATCTTCCATTCCTGGTGCCGGATGCTGGGCGGGCAGTTCTTCCTATTATTGATGAACGCCTGGTGCCTGCGGCTGTTTACCAGCATGGTCGGCACTTTCCTCGCAAACCCGTTATCACTCTGATGAAAGGAGGAGTCCATGAAATACAAAAAACCAATCCTCACTGCCCTGGTACTGGTTTCCTGCCTGGTTTTGTTCTGCTCCATGCCGGTCTTTGCGGCAGAGCTGACAGAAGCCCAGGTGGAGGAAGCCGTAGCAGAACAGGGAAAGGAAGCCGTGACCGGAAATGTGTTCATCTGGTTCCTCTGTGCCATTGCTTTCCTCAAGGTTTCCCAGAAGATCGACAGCTTTATGGCATCCCTAGGGATTAATGTAGGAAACACCGGCGGGAACATGATGGCGGAGCTGCTCATTGCAGGCCGGGGCCTTGCCGGAGCCTTCCATGGGCATGGTGGTGGCGGCGGATACCGCAGGGCATCCTCTCCCGGAAGCGCAGCCGTTGGCGGCAGCTTTCTCTCCGGAGGGCTTGCCGGTGCAGTGGGACGCCAGGTACAGCGGGAAGCCGTCAATGCTGCTACCCACTATTCGGAAGGGCCCAGCGTCGGGAATATGCTCTATCAGTCCTCGCTCAAGAAAGGCGGAGACTTTGCCAATCACGTGATCAGCAATATCGCCCAGGGCAATTACGGGCAGGTCGGCTCTATCAAAGGGGAGGATGCGGCAAAAGCCTATGCCTCCTACATGGGAATCGACACCTCTGCTCCGGATGCTGCCACCTACTCGAACATGGAGATTGGCGGTGGACGGATGACCGGCGTGGAAAAAACGGATGCCGGCAGCCGGGAATTTGCCCTTTACAGTGCTGACCAATATGCGGCGCCTACCCATGGCAGCTTTGAGACTGTCCAATCTGTGGACGGCGCTGCCTGGTATAAGCAGTATGCGCAGGATACGGTGGAGAAAACACCGTATGACGCTGGCAATGGAAAAGTCGCCTACAACGAATCCATTGTCCAGAAGCTGCCGCCGGCACCCCAGCGAAAGGACCGGATGTAAATGGCGGAGCAAAGCTCCGGCCTTGGGGAAGCTGTCGATGTAGGCACCAGTGCAGCCTCCCACTTACAGGCCATGAAGACCGCCGCCCATCTGTCCAAGACCGTGGCGGGTGCGGCAGCCGGTCCCTTTACGGCAGCCATCAGTGCTGCCATCGCAAACCGGCATACTCTTTTGAAAGCCGGAGCCGTTATCCTGGGGTTTTTACTGCTTCCTGTCCTTTTCATCCTGATGCTGCCGGGGCTGATCTTCGGATCCCTGACAGAAAACACCGGGGCTTTAAACAGCAATGCCCTGATCAATGAAAATATCCAGAACGCCAGGCAGGCGATTGTGGAAGTCCTGGAAGAAAGCCATGCGGATCTTTTAGTAGAGATCAACAGTGCCATTGCCGCTCTTCCGGAGGGGTCCACCGTACAGATCGTAGATCCCTATGAGACGACCATAGCGGTCAATGCCCATCTTTTAATCTCCCAGTTCTGTGCGAGCCAGGATGATTATGAAAATATCAATATTGACAAACTCCAAAGCCTGATCCGGGAAAACAAGGACGGGCTTTTTTCTTATGATGTAGCGGAAGAAACCGTTTCTGTGGAAGTGGAGACGGAAACCGCAGAAGGGGAAACTCCTCAGACGGAAACCGTTACATTTACCCGCTATACCTATACCGTTTCCTTTGCCGGTGACGCCTATTTTGCTGACCATGTATTTTACTTGAGCGAGGAACAAAAGGAACTGGCGGAAAACTACGCCAGTAACCTGACCCTCTTCTTTGGCGCTGCCTCCGGCACGGCTATGGCGATCAACTTAAGTGATGAGGTGCTTGCCTACCGACCACTGGTATCCGAGATTGCCGCCCGGTATGGGATGAGCGATTATGTGGAGCTGATCCTGGCCGTCATGATGCAGGAATCCGGCGGACGGGGAAGCGATCCCATGCAGGCATCGGAAAGCGGATACAATACCCGGTTCCCCAGAGGCCCCGGCACGATCACCGATCCGGAATACTCCATTGAGTGCGGCATCCAGGCGCTGCGGGATGTACTGACAAAAGCCGGATGCACCGGGCCGACGGACCTGGACCGGATCAAGCTGGCCCTCCAGGGCTATAATTACGGTTCCGCTTACATCGACTGGGCCATGGAACGGGACGGCGGCTACACAAAGGAAAACGCCATTGCCTACTCCGACATGATGTGCGCCCGGCCCGGCTGGAACTATTCCATCTACGGGGACAAGGAGTACGTGGATCATGTCCTGCGCTATTACCAGGTACTGAATACCGGCGGCACTTACCCGGCAGGCGGGATGCAGATCCCCCTCTACATCCAGACGGAATACGGAAACATCCCTTATGGCACCGGTTCGATTGCGGACTGCGGCTGCGGCCCTACTGCCTTTGCCATGGTAGCAAGCTACCTGACCGGAAGCACCATAACTCCGGTGGATGCAGTCGCCTGGTGCGGCAATTCCTACTATAAGCCGGGGGCTGGCACCTACTGGTCCTATTTCCAGGCGGCGGCTTCTCATTTCGGATGCGGGAGCGTCACCCAGACCATGGACGCCAATGCGGTCCTGCAGGCCCTTTCCGAAGGGCGCCCGGTGATCTCCTCCCAGGGGCCGGGGTTATTTACCTCAGCCGGACACTTTATTGTCCTGCGCGGGCTGACCGCAGACGGGAAGGTGCTGGTCAATGATCCCAATGACAGCGAGTCCAAGAACTATGTGAACCGTGCATTTGACATGATGACGGAAATCCATGCGACATCCTCGCAGTATTGGATTTTCGAGAAGAAATAAAGGAGCGTTTATGAGCAGAATAAAACTGATTTTGTCCATCCTCCTGATGCTCTTTCTCCTGCTGGTCGCCATCTTTCTTCCTTCCAGGCTCCGGGAACGAAATGAAACACCGGATACAAAGTCTCAAGAAGAGACCGCTTCCCAGGAAGAAAGCAACCAGCCGGAGAAGCTGACGGAGATGGACTTTTTATCCTTTGAAGAGCTGAGCCAGTTCTTCTCTTCCGCCCAGACTGTATCCTTAAGGGAGCAGTTTCCGGTATATCTTACCCGTACCGGGCAGACAGACATTACATCGGCAGAATATCTGCCGGATGAAACCGGGTATCCGGATACCACCACAGTTGAACTGCATTTTCTCCTGTCCGATGACAGCACCCTTCCAGTGTTCTATGACACCATGACGGGTGCTTTTTCTTTTGGAGAGGAGCGGACGGTGCTGGGGACATCCGGGCAGACCTATGAAAAACCGGTGCTGGATACCCTGCCCCCTGTCTCCAGCAGTGAAGTGGAGCAGCGCCAGGAAGGCGGCTATGCGGATGTGACCGCACCAGAAGAGCCTGCACCGGATACCGGGACAGAAGAAACGGGAACTACGCAAAGCGGAGCTTCCGCAAATGCTGCGGATCCCGCACAGAACACCCAGGACGGAGAGGAGGTGCTGCCATGAGCAATCCGGATGAGCAGCGGACCTCCTTTATCCCGCCAAACTTCATCGAAAAGGGCAAGATCTTAAACGGCACCTTTGACATCCGCAATGCCATTGAAGCCATTATTTTCGCCCTGCTGATCGGGGTGCCGGTGGTCCACCTGCCGTTTTCCCTGACCACCCGCATCATCATCCTGTGCATGACCGCACTGCCGGCAGCTATGGTATCCCTCATCGGGATCGGCGGGGAAAGCATCACCGCTTTCCTTATGAACGCCCTGCGTTTTTTGAAGAACCGGCGGGTGATTTACCGCTCTGACGCAATGCCGGAGCCAAAGAAGAAACGGCAGAAGCTGCCTGGCACGAAAGAAGCCAAAAAACCCGCCAAACGGGAACGCCGGAAGAAAAAGGCGAAAAAGGGCTCTTTGGAGGATTCTCCCCCTTTTGAGGGGGCCGGTCAGCAGGACGATGCACCTCCCACGAAAGAGGCGCCCCAGCAGGATCTGTCCGGCTCCCCTTCCCCCACTCCTTCTGGGAAAACGAAACGGAAAAAGAAACGGGAGCCAAAGGTTCGTGAGCATAAATCCTTCGATACCTCCACCCGGCGGGGCATCCGCAGGCAGGCCAGAGAAGATATCCGGCAGTTAGCCTATGAGCAGAAATGCGCAAAGATAGCAAAGCGCCGGGAAGAGCGGGCGGAGAAGGAAAAGCTCCGTGCCAAAAAGAAACAGGCTGCGCAGGACGCCCGCCTTGCTGCACGGCAGACGAAAGCGGCCCGCAAGGCAGAGGCTCGCAAGGCAAAGACGAAGGATGCGGAGGCACCGCAAAAGGCTGCTTCCAAATCGAGCCGCATGGCTTCCCAATCTTCCGGCAGGAAAAAGAAACGGAAGTTTCAGACCATAGAGGACTATCTTCCGATTGAAAAGATTGCCCACGGTGTCATCTACACAACGGATGGCCGGTATGTAAAAATCCTGGAAGTCGAGCCCATCAACTTCCTGCTCCGAAGTGCCAGGGAGCAGATGGGGATCATCTACAGCTTTATCAGCTACCTGAAAATCAGCCCGGTAAAGCTGCAGATCAAGATGATCTCCAAACGGGCGGACATCAACCAGCATCTGGAGAAATCCAGACAGGAGCTGGAAAATGAAACGGATCCCCGGTGCCGGGAGCTGCAGGAGGATTACCTGAAGTTTGTCCGGAACCTAAGTTCCAGGGAGGCCGTTTCCCGGCGGTTCTTCCTTGTTATGGAATATGAACCTTTTAACGCCAACCGGAAGGTGACGGAACGGGAGATCTTAGAATCCCTGGAGACGACGGCGCAGACAGCCAAGACCTTTCTGTACCAGTGCGGCAATGAGGTGACAGAACATGAAAATCCGGATGAGTTTACCACGGATGTGTTGTACACCCTCTTAAACCGCTCCCTTTGCACCACCCATCCCTTGCAGGAGCGCATTGCTTCCGTATTGGCACGGTACGCAAAGGAGAACCGTGCCGATGAGGATATCCGCATCAGTGAATTTCTCTCTCCGGAAACCCTGGATTTCCGGCACTCCAGCTATGTGCTGATCAACGGGGTCTACCACTCCTATCTGTACGTACCGTCATCCGGCTACAAAAGCCGGGTGGTGCCGGGGTGGCTGTCTCTTTTGGTAAACGCCGGGGAAGGCATTGACGTGGATTTTTATCTCCACCGGCAGCCAAAGGATAAGATCCAGCAGCGGCTGGGACAACAGATCCGGATCAACCGTTCCAAGATCAAGGACGCCTCGGATACCAATACCGACTATGACGACCTGGATTCCGCCATCCGCTCCGGTTATTTCTTAAAACAGGGGCTGGCGAATAATGAAGACTTCTATTACATGAGCCTTCTCATTACCGTCACAGCCTCTACTTTAGAGGAGCTGCAGTGGCGGGTACAGGAGATGAAAAAGCTCCTGATCTCCCAGGACATGGACCTGAGAACCTGCTACTTTCTGCAGGAGCAGGGCTTTTTATCCACGCTGCCCCTGGCATCTCTGGATAAGAAGCTGTATCAGCTTTCCAGGCGGAACGTTTTAACCAGCGGGGCGGCAAGCTGCTATCCTTTTGTCAGCTACTCCATCTGTGATG
Organism: Sellimonas catena; assembly: GCF_027924685.1. NCBI lineage: Bacteria > Bacillati > Bacillota > Clostridia > Lachnospirales > Lachnospiraceae > Sellimonas > Sellimonas catena. The sequence continues at coordinate 5,133 of NZ_BSBO01000034.1, read as the reverse complement.
ACAACGGGATTTTATTTGGTGTCAACAAGCACAACAACAGCCTTGTCATTGCGGATATCTTTGATTCCAGGCAGTACAAAAATGCCAACGTGGCGATCCTGGGCTGCTCCGGTGCAGGGAAAACCTTTACCATGCAGCTTTTTGCCACCCGGATGCGGCGCAAGAACATCAAAGTCTTCATCATAGCGCCGCTGAAAGGGCATGAGTTCTACCGGGCCTGCAAGAATATCGGCGGGGAGTTCATCCAGATTTCCCCCGCCAGCCGGAACTGCATCAACATCATGGAGATCCGGAAAACGGATAACTCCGTCAATGAGCTGCTGGACGGTCCTTCCATGGACAACTCGGCACTGGCCGGGAAGATCCAGAAGCTGCATATCTTCTTCAGCCTGCTCATCCCGGACATGACCCATGAGGAGCGGCAGCTTCTCGATGAGGCGCTGATCAAGACCTATGCCAAAAAGGGGATCACCCACAAAAACGAGTCCCTGATCGATCCGGCTCATCCGGACCGGTATAAACCCATGCCGATCCTGGAAGATGTCTACGATATCCTGATGGAAAGCGATGACACGAAACGCATGGCCCACATCTTAAACCGGCTGGTCCACGGCTCTGCTTCCTCTTTTAACCAGGAAACCAACGTGGATCTGACCAATAAGTATACGGTTCTCGATATCTCCGAGCTGACCGGGGATCTATTGACAGTGGGCATGTTTACCGTCTTGGATTATGTCTGGGATATCGCAAAGGAGAACCGAACGGAGGAAAAAGCCATCTTCGTGGATGAGGTCTGGCAGCTCATCGGTGCGTCCAGCAACCGCCTGGCTGCAGAATTTGTCCTGGAGATCGCCAAGATCATCCGAGGATACGGCGGTTCTGCCGTCTTTGCGACGCAGGATTTAAATGACTTTTTTGCCCTGGATGACGGCAAGTACGGAAAGGGAATCATAAACAATTGCAAGTCTAAAATTGTCCTCAACATGGAAGAGGAAGAGGCGCAGCGCGTCAAACAAATCCTACATCTTTCCGAAACGGAGCTTCTTAACATTACGCACTTCCAGCGGGGCAATGGTCTGATATCCACGAATAACAATAACATTACTGTGGAATTTAAGGCATCCGCTCTGGAAAAAGAGCTGATCACTACGGACCGGCAGGAACTTCTGGAGATCCTGGAACGGCACAGACAAAAAGCAGCCGGGTAACGATGCCAAAGCAACCCATGGGGAGTGTCTGATGCAGGGCAGGCACTTCCTTTTTTCATTCCCCTGTACCTTTTGAAAAGGAGGAGACTTATGAAACGAATCAAAACCCACATCCTCCGCCGCTGTTTCGCTTTCCTGATGGCAGCCATCGTCCTTGCGGGGACAGCCATCACAAGCCCCTTGACAGCCCATGCGGCGGATGGAACCCTTAATTTCCAGACCGGTGAATTAATCTCTTATGGCGATTACTACACCACAAAGATGTCTGTGGATAACAACGGCACGGCCTACTGTGTCCAGCCCATGAAGAGAACGCCGGCGGCGGGCAGCTATCAGTACGACCTGCTGGGAAAAGACTCTGCGCTCCGCAAAGCGCTCTACTACCTGCCCGGCGGTTACGGCTATGAAGAGCAGAACATCGCCGGCACCTATTTAAGCGGCTGGTCTGAAAATGACCGCTACGTAATCGGTCATCTGGTGGCTTCCTATGTGTACAGCAATTACGACGCCGGAAGCGGAGCCTTTTATGGCGCGCCCCAAAGCTACATTGATAAGGCGGTGGAGATCGCCAATGCGATCCAGGGACTGCCTGCGCCGCCGGACTCCTTCCGTGCCTTTATCATTCCGTCTGACAGCAACCAGACCGTAGCGGGATGCTGGTACGAAAAGCCCTACGGCTGGATCGAGATCCAGAAATCCACGGCAAACAGCTCCGTTTCTGACGGGAACGGCAATTACAGCTTAAAAGGCGCCCAGTACGGCATTTATCAGGGCAGCAACCTGGTAGAGACACTGACCACCGATGAGAATGGCTATGCCAAATCCGGAGATCTTGAGGTCGGCAGCTACACGATCAAAGAGCTTTCTCCATCTCCGGGATACGCCCTGGATATCAATGCCTATGATGTGACCGTTTCTTCCAATGAAACAGCAAAAGCAGAGGTCAAGGAAATCCCCCAGAATAATCCCCTCTCCCTGGTGCTTCAGAAGCTGGATGCAGACTTAAAGGATGCCATTCCCCAGGGCGCTGCCAGCCTGAAGGATGCGGAGTTTACCGTGAAGTTCTACACCGCCATCTCCGATACGGATCCGGCTGCAGGCGGCAGTGAGCCTGCCCGCACCTGGGTATTCCGTACAGGAGAAGACGGGGAGATTTCCTTTACGGAGGAATACAAGGTCAGCGGAGATGCGTTCTACTACGCAAGCGACGGCAAAACGCTGTGCGTGCCTCTTGGAACCGTGACCATCCAGGAAACCAAAGCGCCAGCAGGCTACCAGCTCAATGAAACGGTGTTCGTTCTGCCGATTTCCAGCAGCGGTACGGAAGAAACTGTCTCTGCTTACCAGGCGCCGGATGTACCGGATGCTGTCATCCGGGGAGGTGTCAAAGTACAGAAACGAGATTTGGAAACCGGCGGCACCACGCCCCAGGGCGGCGCTACACTGGAAGGCGCTGAGTTTGCCATCACCTCATTAAATGAGAACCCGGTAGTCGTCGATGGAACGACCTATCAGAAGGATGAAGTCGTCCTGACCATCAAGACCGATGCCTCTGGACTGGCATCCACTGCTGCGGACGCTCTGCCTTACGGCAGTTACCGTGTAGATGAAGTGACGCCTCCCACCGGTTATTTAGGGGAAGGCACCCTCTCCGCTGAGTTTACCATCTCTAAGAACGGGGAAATGGTGGACCTGACTGGAGAAGACAGTTCCATCTCAAACCAGATCATCCGGGGCGGTGTCAAAGTGCAGAAACGTGACATCGAAACCGGGAAAGCTGCCGCTCAGGGCGGTGCTACCTTGGAGGGCGCAGAATTTACCATCACCAGCTTAAATGCCAATCCGGTGATCGTGGACGGGGAAACCTACGAAAACGGGGAAATCGTCCTGACGCTTGTAACGGATGAGAAGGGGCTGGCTTCCACGGCGAAAGATGCCCTGCCTTACGGCCATTACCGGGTGGATGAGACAAAAGCGCCGGAAGGGTATCTGAACGAGGGCCGTATCTCCCTGGAATTTGACATCACGGAAGACGGCAAGATCGTGGAACTGACCGAAACCGGCTCATCCATTGAAAACCAGGTCATCCGTGGGGATCTGGAGCTTGTTAAAGTCAGTGACGGGGATCTGTCCCGTCTCGCAGGTGTACCGTTTACTATTACTTCTAAAACAACCGGCGAGAGCCATACCATCGTAACAGATAAAAACGGTTATGCCAGCACATCCGCAGAGTGGAACAAACATACCTCCAATACCAACCGGGGTGAGACTGCAGAAGACGGCATCTGGTTTGGCACCTCCAAGCCGGATGACTCCAAAGGCGCCCTGATCTATGATACCTATACCATTGAAGAGCAGCGCTGTGAAGCCAATGAAGGCCGAAACCTTCTTACCTTTGATGTAGAAGTGTACCGGGATTCCGTTACCATCGACCTGGGGACGCTGACTAATGACAAGGTGGAGATTGCCACCACTGCACTGGATAAAGAAAGCGGCTCCCATATGGCAAAGCCCGATGACAAGGTAACGATTGTTGACACGGTTGAGTATGAAGGGCTGAAAAAAGGTGTGGAGTACCGGGTAGTCGGCACGCTCATGAACAAAGAAACCGGGGAACCTTTTGAGATTGATGGAAAACCGGTCACGGCAGAGACGACCTTTACGGCGAAAAAATCTACCGGCAGCGTGGAAGTAGAATTTACCTTTGACGCTACGGGCCTTGGCGGAACCACCGTGGTCTGCTTCGAGGAACTGTGGCAGGATGACCTGAAAATGGCTGTTCACGCCGATATCGAGGATCAGGACCAGTCCATCTTCTTCCCGGAGATCGGTACTCAGGTGAAAGATTCCGAAACCGGCCTTCAGATGGCTCACGCAGATGAAGAGGTAACACTCATTGATACGGTGTCCTATTCCAACGTACCCGCCGGAGAAGAGCTTACCCTGCAGGGAATCCTGATGGATAAAGAAACCGGGGAAGCATTGGAGATTGGCGGGGAAACCGTGACTTCCGAACTGACCTTTACACCGGAAAACTCGGAAGGGACTGTAGATGTGGAATTTACCTTTAACGCTACAGAAGCGGCAGGCAAGACACTGGTTGTCTTTGAATCCCTATATTATGGGGAGGAAGAAATCGCTTCCCACCAGGATCTTAGTTCACCGGAGCAGACGCTGGTTCTGCCTTCTGTCAGCACCACTGCAGCAAATCCGGAGCTTGGAAACCAGACCGGGCTCGCAAAGGCGGAAGCATCCATTACGGATGTGGCGGAATATACGAACCTTATTGCCGGGGAAACCTTCACGATCCGCGGCACGCTGATGGATCAGGAAACCGGCGAAGAGCTGCTGATCGATGAAAAGCCTGTGACGGCTGAAGCAGAATTTACCCCGGAGGAGACTTCCGGAACCACCGAGCTGACCTTTACCTTTAATGCAGAGGCACTGGCCGGAAAAACCCTGGTGGTCTTCGAGGAAATCCTTTATAAAGATCAGGTGGTTGCGTCCCACAGGGACATTTCTTCCGATCCGCAAAGTATCTACTTCCCGCAGATCGGCACCTCTGCCACAGACGGGGAGGACGGGGATCAGGAGATCCTGGCCGACAGCGAGGTAACCATCAAGGATACGGTTTCCTATGAAAACCTGATTCCCGGGGCATCCTATCTCTTAAAGGGCGTGCTGATGGATCAGGAAACCGGGGAAGAACTGCTTCTTGACGGAAATCCGGTCACGGCTGAAACCGCATTTACACCGGAAGAGCGCAGCGGCTCCGTAGAGGTTGTATTTACCTTAGAGTAGTGGTAGTATAAAAATAGTACAAAGTAAAGATGCCATGCAGACCTAAATCATGTATGATAAGAGAGATGATAAAAAGGAGGCAGTACAGGCATGGCAAAGGGTAGCAGATACGATCAACAGTTTA